>JAUVEX010000120.1 GCA_030594585.1 archaeon
TGCCCGCAATAGATGTACTTATCAATGTGCGTGACGGTTTGCTTCGAGCAGATAAATATGTTAAACAACAAAAAAACCGCCTTGAAAAACTACGGTTAAAAGAACAAGCTTCTTGATATTTTAACTCTTGTCATCAAACAACTCTTTTTCCCTTAATTTCTTATGGTATGTTACTGCGAATCTATGGGCTTCATCGCGTATTCGCTGCACTAGATAAAGCCCCTGCGTATTGCGCTCAAGAATGACCGGATTTGTTTTTTCGGGCAAAAATATCTCTTCTTCCCTTTTTGCAAGGGCGCATACAGGAATGTCAAGATTTAGTTCATTCAATACCCCTAAAGCCACATTAAGATGCCCTTTACCGCCGTCAACAAGAATCAAATCCGGCAATTGAAGACCTTCTTTTAAGACGCGCGTATACCGTCTTTTAATGACTTCTTTCATCATTGAAAAATCATCCGATCCGAAAACAGTTCGTATTTTGAATTTCCTATAATCGCTTTTTTTTGGCATTCCGGTAACAAATGTTACCATTGAGCCGACAGCGTTTTTGCCCTGTATATTTGATATGTCAAACGCCTCAATCCTTTCAGGCAATTGTGGAAGATTGAGCTCTTTTTTAAGCTGTAATAACGCTTCCTTTATTTTTACATACCGGATTTTATGCTGTTCCAGAGAAATTTGAGCATTTTTAGATACAAGATTCACAAGCTTTTTCAGTTCTCCTTTTTTTGGAATCTTAATTTCTATTTTTCGTCCATACAGTTTTTTAAGCCATTCTTCTATTGCATGTTGGTCATCTATATTTTCATTGATTATAATCTCTTTTGGCGAGGATGTTTGGTTCGCATAGAACTGCTTTACAAAAGAGGTAAGGATATCTTTTTTTGTTTCAGTCATTGAAAATACAAAATTTCTGCTTCCGGTAACTGCTCCTGTGCGGACAAAGAAAATTGTGACAATCATGTCTTTGCCGTCATCTGCATAGCCAATTACATCCCGGTTTTTATCCGGAGTGGAAACTATTTTTTGCCTTGTGCGGAATTCTTCAATCTTTTTTATCTGATCCCTTAATGTCGCCGCCCTTTCAAATGCATGGGTCTCTGATGCCTTTTTCATTCTTTTTTCAAGAGCTTTAATTAAATAATCGCTTTTTCCATTAAGAAAATCAACAGCATCCCCGACAAGTGCGCGGTATTCTTCGTTTGATATGTTTTTTGCACAAGGAGCGAAACAATGCCCTATTTCATACAATAGGCAGGGTTTTCTTCCAGGCAGTTTTTTTGGGTTTCCGCCGGGGCAGTCCCTTAATTTGAATGTCGCATTTATTGTCCTTATAAGCGATATGACCGATGTTGTGTATGGCCCGAAATATTTAGATTTGCTGTTTTTTAGCATTCGCCTTGAAAGAAGAACCCGCGGGTATTCGTCTTCTGTTGTGATTCTGATATATGGGTATGCCTTGTCGTCTTTTAAGTCTATGTTGTATTTGGGCTTTGTTTTTTTGATGAGCGAATTTTCAAGAACCAATGCCTCTATTTCAGAGTCTGTGACAATGAATTCAATGTTTTTTACATGCTTTGCCATAGTCGCTGTTTTTATGTCTTTTGTTGTGTTGTCGAAATACGATTTTACCCGTTTTTTAAGATTTTTGGCCTTGCCTATATATATTGTGCGCCCGCCCGCATCTTTCATAATATATACGCCCGGGTTTGAAGGCAGGTTTTTGAGGGTGTCGGAAAGCATACCTCAAACTATAAAAAAAGGATATTAAATGTTTGGGGTTTGGGTCTAAAATGCATAACTTTCTAAATTTTACTAACCAATAAAGTGTATGGTTTTGTTGGATACGCAAAAATATATTGAAATAATCATCTCGCGCCTGAGAAAACAATACCCTGGTGCAAAAACAGAGCTTTTGCACAGAAACCCGCTTGAGCTTTTGATTGCAACCGTATTGTCCGCACAGGCAACAGACAAGAGTGTGAATAAGGTAACTCCAATACTTTTTTCCAAGTACAAATACGCTAATGATTTTGCGGATGCAGACATTTCGGATATCGAAAAAAGCATAAGCACCATAAATTTCTACAAGACAAAGGCGGCAAACATAAAGAAAATATGCACTATTCTTGAAATAGAATTCAGGGGAGTGGTTCCAAACACAATGGATGAGCTTATTCGCCTGCCTGGAGTTGCAAGAAAGACAGCAAATATAGTATTATCTGAAGGATACGGCATAACAGACGGAATCGCTGTTGACACGCATGTAACAAGGCTTTCGGGGCGGTTGGGTCTGACTGAAAACACAGATCCTAAAAAGATAGAAAAAGATTTGATGAATATTGCAGACAAAGGCGATTGGCGCGACATCTCAAACTTATTGATTCTTCATGGAAGAGCTGTCTGTTCTGCGAAACCCCCCAACTGCAAAGGCTGTGTGCTAAACGACATCTGCCCAAGCGCGTTTAAGGAAGGATAACAGGAGGATACGAACATGAATAAACCAAAACCAGATCTTCATTTCAGGATTATGGCCCTTATGTTTCGGGTGAGGGATTTCTTCAAGCCCAGAAGGGCGGTTTTAAAAGAAGCAGGGATAAAGCAGGGATTTTGCGTGCTTGATTACGGCTGCGGGCCCGGTGGTTATGTAGCGGATGCTTCCATGATGGCTGGCGAAACAGGCAAGATTTACGCCCTTGACATACACCCGCTTGCAACCCGGATGGTTGAAAACAATGCTTTAAAAAAGCAGCTGGCAAATGTTAAAGCCATATGTTCTGACTGCAAAACCGGGCTTGATGACAGCAGCATTGATGTTGTACTTCTCTATGATACATTTCACGACCTTGAGGAACCGGACAGGGTGCTTAAAGAGTTGCACAGGGTGTTGAAACTTAA
>JAUVEX010000038.1 GCA_030594585.1 archaeon
GAACTTGAAGTAAAGCTCATGGGCTCTGTTGCAAAAGACACTTTTCTTTCAGGAGATAAGGATTTGGACATTTTTGTTCTTTTTGACCCAAAGGTTGAAAGGAAAGAACTTGAGAAAAAAGGGCTTCTTGCAGGAAAAATAGTTTTTGATGAGCTTGGCGGAAAATTTGAGGTATCTTATGCGGAGCATCCATATACCCGCGGGCTTATAGGCACATACGACATAGAGATTGTTCCGGCATACAAGATAAAGCATACGAAAAATCTTATAAGTGCCGTGGATCGGACCCCATTTCACACAAAGTATGTTCATGAACATTTGAAATTTCCCGGAGATGTCAGGCTTTTAAAGAAGTTCTTAAAAGGAATTGGGTGCTATGGCTCGGACTTAAAGACTGAAGGGTATTCGGGTTATTTGTGTGAACTTCTTATTATGAAATACGGGTCGTTTCTTGATACCTTAAAATCAATGCAGGGTTTAAGATTCCAGGAAATAATAGACCTTGATAATCATTATACTAAAAAGAAATATGCGGATGTCCGGAAAAAATTCGAGGGACAGCCCTTGATTTTTATTGACCCAACAGATAAGACGCGAAATGTGGCGGCTGTTTTGTCGAAGGAAAAGCTTGCAGTGTCTGTTAATGCGGCAGCGCTTTTTATGAAAAAGCCTTCTATGTCTTTTTTCTTTCCTAAAAAAAAGGAAATTGATAAGAAAAAATTGCTTGAAAATGAAAAAAATAGAGGCGGGCACATTGTTATTATTTCATTTAATCGTCCACAGGTAATTGAAGATATTCTGTATCCCCAACTTCGCCGTTTTTTGAATCTTATGGCTGGAAAACTTTCAAAAGAAGGATATTTAATTTTAAGGGCTTCTGTTTTTGGGGATGGTTCTTGCGGGGTTGCATTTGAGCTAAATGAAACTGAACTTCCTTTGGCAAGAAAGAAGATGGGACCAAGCACATTTAATCCGTTAAATCACAGGATGAAATTTTTGGAGAGAAACAAAAATGTCTGGATAGAAGATGAGCGGCTTGTTTCTGAGGAAAAAAGAAAGCATGTAAAAATTGAAGATTTTATTCATGATTTTATCAAAAAGCCATTATCAAAATTAACCTATGACGGGGTTCCAAGCCATATTGCGAAAGAAGTATCTAAAGGCTGTGAGGTTTTACTAGATTCAAAATCAAAAAAGATAAAATCCGATGAGTTCTGGCGCTGGGTTGAAAGAAAAGCGTTTTGATATTTAAGCTTTGCACAATAATTGTTTTTTATGTATTTGGCACTTCTTTCAGGTAAAAATACTGAAATGGCAAAAGATGAGATTTTTTCGATTAGTTCCAGCTTTAAAGAGACTAATTTGAATGGGCGCATTGTTGTTTTTGATTCCTGTAAAACTCCTGATTTTTCACTTTTGGGGCTCACGCATGAGGCAGGCATTTTTCTTGGGAAAAATATTGAAGATGTTGATTTTAATGTTTTTTTATCTCAAAATATAAAAATATCTGTTCTTAATTTAGATTCTGAACAAAATTCTCTTTTATTTTCTAAAGAAATTGGTGAATTCATCTCAAAAAAAGGATTAAAGGTTGATTTCAAAAGCATGGATATTCTTCGGGTTTATCTAACTAAGGGAGGTGCGTATTTTACAAAACCGGTTTTTGTGCAGGATAAAAAGGAATTTGCAAAACGGGCTTCTCCAAAAAGGAATTTTTTCATGCCTACATCAATTGACTCGATGGTCGCTCGCGCACTTGTGAATATTACGGGCGCTAAAAAAGGCGCAACTGTTCTTGATCCATTTTGCGGTTCAGGCGGGCTTTTGCTTGAGGCTGCAGCAGTTGGTGCTGAAGTGTATGGCTGCGATATTGAGGATAAGTGTGTTAACGGAACAATTGAGAATTTAGAGCAATTTGGTTATTTGGTAACAGCTGTTACCAGCGATGCTATGGATGTAAAAAAAGTTTTTAAAAAGAAGTTTGACTGCGTTGTGACTGATTTGCCATTCGGGAAGTCAAGCAAGATGTTAAAGGAAAAGCAGAAACTATACAAAGATTTTCTTTATTATGTTCTCGGACTTGTCAAGAAAAATGGAAGAGTTGTTATCGGGTGTGATGAAGAGAAATTGGATTATCCTAAAAAGGAACTTTTCTTAGAGAATAAATTCAGTATTTATATCCATAAGAGCATGACGAGGCATTTTTTTGTTTTTACGAAAAAATGATGTGTTTTTGTGAGAGTTGAGCAATAAGATTTTATAATTTGTTCTTGAAATGTCAGTTATGAATTTGGCTGAACAAAAACTACTTTTGGAAAAACAGCAGTATGGGCTTGTGGGAGAGCATTCTGCTGTGAAAGTCTGTGAGTGGACAAAGAAGTCTTTGCGCGGGCAGGGGGTTTGTTACAAGGAGAAGTTCTATGGCAAATTACATGGGATAAAAAGCCATGGGTGCCTCCAGATGACGCCTGCGACTTATTTTTGCCCTAACAGGTGCGTTTATTGCTGGAGGGCGACAGACAAGACTGTTGCAAATACAATGGATGGTTTTGGAGAAGACGAGCCAAAAGACATAATTAAAGGTGCCATAACTGCGCAGAGAAAGCTTTTGACTGGGTTTAAGGGGTTTTCCGGGACTGACATGGTTAAATGGAAGGAAGCGCAGAATCCTACAAATGTTGCGATATCTTTGACTGGGGAGCCAACTGCATATTCACGAATTTCCGATCTTATTGCTGAGTTCAAAAAGAACATGGCTGTTTTTCTTGTTACAAACGGGCAGTTCCCGGAAAGGCTTGATGGCATAACTGAACCGAGCCAGCTTTATCTTTCCCTGGATGCGCCAACAAAAGAAATTTACAAAAAAATTGATGTTCCCCAATTTCCTGATTTTTGGGAACGATTTAACAAGACAATTGATATTATGCCGTCTCTATCATGCAAAACCGCAGTCAGGCTTACGATGGTAAAGGGATGGAATGATAAGAATATTGATGATTATGTGAGACTTATTAAGAGAACAGATACTGATTTTGTTGAAATCAAAGCATATATGCATGTCGGGTTTTCGCAGTATCGCCTTCCTTTAGAGGCAATGCCGATGCATAAGGACGTAGTGGAATTTTCAAAAAAGATAAATGAGAAATTAGGGTATAATTACAAGGACGAAGATGAGAGAAGCAGGGTTGTGCTTTTGGGGAAAAAATAATATATACTCTGTAATCCAAATAATTCTTATGTCTATTACACTCACTTTTGAAAAAAAGCATTTTTTGCTTATGGGTGTGATTATTGCAGTTCCTTTTCTTATTCTGGCGATAAGCACAATTATGGCTGCGGTTCCTGGTGGCCAATATCATTCTGTAACCGAGCTTTTTGTTGATTCTGATTTAGATATGGGTGGGCATAATATAACAAACGCGGGTAAAGTTGAAGCATTGAAAGGCATAAAAGTCGGGTACACAGAAGATGCCACTGCCGGGACTTTAAGATGGACGGGTCAAGCATTTGAATTCTATAACGGGTCTTCATGGATGAATTTAACATATACGCCTGTCAGTCAACCATTTATGGCATGCAGTTGTCCTTCTGGTTCGACAGAAATTGGAATTATCGCTTCAGGAGTAACTTTAGGTTCTAGCATGTCTATTGCTTGGTCTACAGGAGGAAATCTGTTTTGTAGAGACTCGGACAAATGTCAGCATAAGGGCATCCGTTTTGCTGATGGTTCTACAACTGCCTGTTGTACTGTTTGCGGTGCTGCTTATTGTGCCTATCCTGCAGATTGCGTAAGAAGTTGTAGATATTGATTTATCTAGAAGTTAAAATGTTTTTATGATTTATGGGATATCTTTTATTTCTCAACAGTCTTTCTTCCGCGTTTCATCGGGTCTACTTTTATTTTTGCGTCTTTGAATTTTGCATTAAATTCCTGACCGTTTGTGTATTCATGCAGAAAAATAGCTGTAGCTGCCACTTCTGAATGCGGTTGGTTCCCGATTGCTATGTTATAGTCAACTATTTGGAAGACTTCTACCGGGACTTTTTCGCCGCCGACAATTAGAAGCAGGTTGTCCTTTTTTGCCTTAATTTCTTTAATTTTTTCAGTCATGTTCGGGGCAAACATGGTCAGGTGAACTTTTGTGCCTTTGAAATCTTTAATTATCTTTTTCCAGTTCTTATCATATGTGATTTCAAGGCCGCCACCCCATCTTTTGGCGACATCTGCAACTGATTCCAGGATTTTATCGTCTTTTTCTCCTGAAAGGATGACTTTATTCGCGCCAAAAGCGCGCGCAGTCAAAGCTACATGTGTTGTTATGCGCATATCGCGGAAGCGCCTGTGACCCAAGCGCAAAACTGTTATCATACACTTAATTTCTAAAAAAATCATTAAAAATGTGAGTGTTGTGATATTTGAAATATTGATAGAATTACTTTATGTGATTTTGCGTAATTCTTCGTTAATTATTTTTCCAAAAGTAGGGGTTTTTAACAATAAAATGTTTGGGTTTTTATTATAATCTATATTTGTTGGAATGGTGCCGAATATAGGGTATAATTCATCTAATCTTTTTTTATTCGTTAAAATTTTCGATTCACTGGATTTGAAGAATAGCCTATCCAATTCTAAATTATTTGGATCAAATCCTAAAGTTTTAGTCATAAGCCGATAAGATGTTTTCATTTGTTTTGATTCTTTATGGGACAACAATAAAATATTTGGATTTTCATTGTAATCAATACTTGGCGGGATTGTATTTATTTTTGTATATACCGTTTCCAGGAATTTTTTAGTATCTAAAATTCTCAATTCACTGGATTCGAAAAAGAGTTTGTCTAAATCTAATGTATCTGGTTTAAATCTTAAATCCTTTGTCATACTGCTGTAAGCATAGTTCATTCGTTTTGAGGACAATGTGACATAAATGGGACGCGCTTCAATCTGTGCATTGTCCCAGCCCACGGTATGTCTGAAGAAGTAAACTGTGTCGGTTATATTTTTTTCTGAAAGATCAAAAATAGTTGTGTGTTCTAGAATGTTTTTATCTAAACCTAAATCCGTAACAACGACTTTGAAAATATTCCTTATGTTGTCGTCAGAGAGCTCATACATATTGCTATGATTCATGATTTTTTTATCTAACTCAAGTTCATTGACTATTAGATCGTATCGGTCTTTTATGTAATCTTCAGAAGGACCAAATACTTTAGGGTTTTTTAAGATTTTTTTATCTACTTTGAGGGTATTGGTGAGTAATTCTATATGGCCTTCAATTCTTTGTTTTGCGTATGATAGGAATGCAGGAAATTTTTCAATATCTGTTTTTTGAATACCTATTTCTTTTGCTATTTTGTATGCCGCTTCCATAGTCTCTATAGGCGGTATACGATCGTGACCCAAAGATTTAAGGTAGTTATCTGCATTTATGTTATGTTTTTCGAGCCACAGATATCGCTTATTTTTTTCTGAAGACACGGTATGATTCGTTTTTTTAGTAATCATAGCTATATTTAGTGAATTAAACTTTAAATATACTACTGTTTAATAGTATCAGAATTAAATTTATGTTAGATTATTTGATTGTATCTGTTTGTTGTTATTGAAAATTTGCGAGTTATATCTTTTAGAATCAACAAATTCTTGTTCCCAGACCAACTTCGCCTAAAAGGGCGCGCTTTATATGTTCTTTTTTGTTGCCGTTGATGATTTCTGATTCTATGCCGATTTTAACGAACTCAAGCATTCGTTCTACTTTGTGCACCATACCGCCTGTGGCGTCTTTTCCGTCTGAGCCTTTGAGGTGCTTTTTGATATCATTAAAGTTCTTTTCTGTTATTTCGGGTATTAAATCGCCATCGGCTGTAAGGACGCCGTCTGTTTTTCCGGCAAGAATTATCTTTTTTGCGCCCAGTTTTTTGGCTAAAAATGTGAGAATTTCCTCAGTTGAGATTATGCAGCAGCCCTGTTTTTCATCAAGAGCGACATCGCCGTAGGGAACAGGAACCATGTTTTGCCTAAGAAAAGATTCAAGAGCCAATGTATCCCAGCTTTTGATTCTTTTGTTTTCACAAATTACTCCGGCAGATGGTTGTATCGAGACCGCGTTTATTCCTTTATCAATAAGCGCATCCACAACAATCCGGTTTAGTTTTGAAGCATCATTTTGTACTAGAGATACTCCTTTTATGCTGTCTTTGTTTACAAGCCCTTGGTCTGTCCGGTATTTTGTTGCGGACTGGTGCGGGAAAGAGCCGCCTCCATGGCCCATTATAAGCTTTATGTCTTTTTCATCTATTGCTTCGCGTATCTCTTTTGCGATTCTTTTTAGTGCTTCTGTATTTACTGTGTAAGGTTTTGTCTTATCGGTTATCAATGAACCTCCAAGTTTTAGCAGCACAATTTCACTCATTTCTTCCACCTTTTGTAAAGGCCGTGTTCTATGCCAAAAGCATCGAGAATGCGGCCAACAGCGTTGTCTGTTAAATCATTTACGCTTTTTGGCTTTATATAATAGCACATCATAGGGGGGATTATCCAAACACCAAGCCTTGACAGCTTAAGCATGTTTTCAAGATGTATTGCGTTTAGCGGGCTTTCGCGGGGGACAAGCACGAGATTTCTTTGTTGTTTTAGCTGGACATCTGCTGCGCGCGATACAAGATTTTCTGAATATCCGTTTGCGATTGCAGATAGTGATTTCATGCTGCATGGGGCTACAATCATGCCGTCGACTTTAAACGAGCCTGATGCGATACTTGCAGCGATATCGTTTTCTTTGTATATTTTGTGAGAGTTTTCAGTGATTCTTCTCATAGATTTTTCGAAATTTTCTGTTTCGTATTTCATAACGGTTTTTGCAGATTCAGAGACAATTGTATGCGTTTCAATACCTGATTTTTTTAGTTCCTCAATTGTTCTTATTCCAATTTCTGTCCCGCTTGCGCCTGTTATTGCTACAATTATCTTAATATCAACACACCTTTATTTCCGTCAACTGTGACGGTTTGTCCGGCTTTTAGATTTTTGTATGCATCTTTTTCAAGCTTGTCTATTGCAGGGATGTCTGAGATTATTGCACCAACAGCCACGATTGCTTCTGTTTCTTTGTTTATTATGGCTAATGGCGCAACCTTGTTTTTCTTTAAGCGATAAATCGTGTATGAGCCTACAGTTGAGCCTTTTCCTCTGGGGAACACAAGTATTTTTCCTGCAACTGTTTTTCCTTCAAGAGCGTGGCCTTTTTCAACAACAACACCTGTATTGGGGTCAACCCCACCGTAAAAGGATATGGCATCGCGGCTTACAATAACATCTCCTGTTGCTGTTCCTTTTGATATTGTGCGGGATTTTATTTCCATTTTCCATCCACCGCGCAGTCTATGCAGGTTTTAGTGCTTCCGAGCCTTGTCTTGAAATTGTTTGAGCCATGAGCGTAAAAGCAGGCCTTGGCTGAATTTGTTGCCATGCATTTGAATCTTCCTTTCAGGGGAGCCACAGCCATGCATGTGTCGGCTGCCACAAAAGTACCGGAATCTTCAATAGTTTTTAGGATTCCGAGCTTTTCTGCTTCTTGTTTTATCTTTCTTGCTGTTGAAATCCATGTTGTGATTTTTACTTTTTTTCCTTTGAGCAGGTCTGCTATTTCTTTTAGCTCTTCTATTGATGCGTGGGGGCAGCCGAGCGCTATAAAGTCAACATCGCATTCGTCGTTGAGGGCTTTTTTTGCATTTTCGATATTTATTTGTGTTATTTCAACTTTTCCTTTGGGAACTGATGTCTTGTTCGGGGTTATGCCAGCTATGTGAAAAAGAGCAGTGCCGCCATAGGTTGCAATTGATGCTGAGAAAATTTTAAGCTGGTCTGTGTTTGCATTTTTTAAACCGACAATATAAGGTATCTTGTTTTCTATTTTTTTGCCAATGGCATATCCTAAAGCGCTAAAATCATCAAGCGTGTCTATTTTTGCGTTGGCAACAACTGTTACCTGCGCCTGCCTGTTTTTTTCAAGATGAAGCCCATATTCTGGAGTTTTTCCTATAATTGCAGCTGCAAGGGCGGACGGACCGCCTTCCCTGTTTGTGCGGGCTCCAAGAACCGAATTTGCAAAACAGACCGCAGATGACTCAGACCATGCTATGTGGTCTCCTTGTTGTGGCTTGTTTCCGACCAAGTAGGGGGTGCATGTGGCTGTTGTTTTAATTCCTAATTTTTTGAAAGCGTTTATGACTTTGATTTGTTTTTCTGCAAAATCTTTTGAGATGCCGAGTTTTTTCCAGTCAATTAAATCCATTCCTGCAGGATTTAATGTTGTCTTGACTTTGATTTTCCCATCGACTGCAAGCTCTTCTAGATATTCAAGTCCTGCATCGCCAAGGTTATGGTATGATACACCTGCTACCTGTACCGAAGTTACAGGGATGAGGTTTTCAGCGCCGTAAATTTCTCCAAGCGCGGCTAAAATCTCCATTGATTTTTGGGCTGCGTGTCCGTGTTTTCCGTCGAGGATTTCTTTATC
>JAUVEX010000127.1 GCA_030594585.1 archaeon
CTTGCTGTAGGATTAGCAGCGCTTGGTTCCGGTGCGGGTCAGGGAAGGGCGGCAGCGGCAGCTGTAGGAGCCACAGCAGAGGATCCTAAAATGTTTGGAAAAGGGCTTGTTCTTGCAGGCCTTGTAGAAACACAAGCCTTATACGGCCTTGTTGTAGCGCTTATATTAATATCGCTTGGTTTCGGAATGATTGTGCTTTAAGGGCGTGAAAGCACAAATGAAATTACAGGACCTGATTTCAGAAATAAGGAATGACTCAAAAAATGAGCTTACAAAACTGGAGTATGGCCGTGAAAAAGAAATAGAGGACTTGCTGCAATTCGCGCGTTTGGAAAAGATGCACTTAAAAGAAAAAACAGATGAAGAAACTGAAAAAAAATCAAATGATATTGAAAAAGAGATTCTGGGAAAAGCAGAACTAATATGCCGAAAAAACACATTAAAAGAGAAAAAAAGAATAACCAATAAAGCTATGGATAAAGGTATAAAACTGCTTTTAGATGATAAAAAATACAAGGCATTTCTTAAAAAAGAGATAAAAGAATCAAAAAAAGGCGCACTTTTTGAAGGGAATAAAAAAGACAAAATTCTTTTATCCATCTTAAAAAAACCGCCAAAACACAAAAATATTGCAGGCGGAATTATAATTCATGAATGCGCCATGACAAAAGACAAAAGCATTGAATCGCTTCTTGAAAAAAACAAAAGTATTGAAGGGATTCTCCAAAACTTTATTTTTAAAGAGGACAAAAAATGATATTTGAAAAAGAATACGCAATAACGCGCGTGCGCGCGATGAAAGGGAAACTCCTTAAAAAAGAAACAATTACCGCGATAAAATCCGCAAAAACAAAAGAGTCTCTTGTAAATTCACTTCACAAGACCATATATGGAAGAGAGTTTGCAGATGTAAAAGACATAACAAAAGAACACACAGCACTTGAAACAGACCTTAACAACGCCATATTAAAAATACGCAAATTTATACCTGGTATTTTTGAAAACGATATGAATTATATTCTTGAAAAAAAAGATATGCAAAACCTAAAAATTATTTTAAGAAACTTCTATGCTGAAAAAAACATAGACAAAGAATCTCTTTTTAAAAAAGGAAAAATATATTCCTGTTTTTGCGGCGGCGGCATCACAAACCTTGAAACTCTTGGAAACGAGCTAAAGCACACGCCCTATTATGCCCCATACATGACCGGATACATACAATATAAAGAAACAGGAAATCTTCAGGATATTGAAAAAGAGCTTGAAAAGCAAAGCACAAAAATAAGCCACGCTTCCGCAGAGCTTAGAAAATTTATGCAAATGAACCTCGAGCTTGATGATTTTTGTGTGCTTGTGCGGCTTGAAAAAAAAGGGCTTAATAAAGAAAGCGCAAACCTGCATTTCAAGAACCGGTCTTCTGAAATAATGAAAAAATACAACAGTCTTCTAAAAGAGGATGCGCCTTTAGAACAAAAAAAAGAAGAATACATCACAACAAAGCTCAAAGAAGCAACAACAAACGACCCATTCACATTTCTTGTGGCTGTTGATTACCTGACCAAAAAAGAAAGAGAAATAAGAACTCTTCAGGCATGCTTAAAAGAGGTTGTCGCATGATATGCATTGTATCCGATAAATACGAAACAGGCTTTATGCTTGCAGGAATCAAAAAAACATACAAGTCACTTGAAGACATAAATGATGAAAAAATCATAATAACTGAAAACAAATTTTTAGGATCCAAAACCGCAGATGACTTAAGAAAAAAAGGCAAAATACTAATCCCCATATCAATTGAAAACAAAACAGTAATAACTCAAAAGTTCATAAACAAAGTCATTGGATGCAATATCAACCTGGAGGATATAAAATGAAAGAAGTAGGAAAACTTGTTTTTGCTTCAGGCGCAATTGTAAAGGCTGTTGGTCTTAAAAATGCAAAAATAAATTCAGTCTGTTTTATTGGCCAAAAAAAACTTCTTGGAGAAATCATAAAACTGGAAAACAAGATTGCAATAATACAAGTGTATGAATCAACAAAAATGATTAAAGTGGGGGATAAGGTATTGTGTGAAGACGCACCATTGACAGCAGAATTGGGCCCGGGCCTTCTTGGAAGTATCTATGACGGGCTTCAACGGCCGCTAAAAAATGCAGGCATGTTCCTTGAAACAATCACAAATGCCAATAAATTAGACAGAAAAAAGCTGTGGCTCGTCATACCAAAAAAAACAGGCGCTGTGAACAAAGGAGATATAATTGCAGAAATAAAAGAGACAAAAACAATCACACATAAAATTTTTGCGCCCATAAACGGCGTCGTTTCAATAAAAAAAGGAAACTACAAACTTAAAGATACTATCGGCACAATAAAAAATAAACACGAAAAGAAAAAAATAACTCTTTTAACCAAATGGCCCATACACAAACAATTCTCTAAAGGAACGTACATAACACCTAAAACTCTTTTAGTCACAGGCCAGCGCGTGCTTGACACAATGTTCCCACTGGTGCTTGGAGGCTCGGCCGCAATGCCGGGGGGATTTGGTTCCGGGAAAACAATTCTTGGCCACCAGCTTGCAAAATGGGCTGCTGCAGATATTGTAATTTTTATAGGTGTTGGTGAACGGGGTAATGAAATGGCGGATGTCCTTACCGAATTTCCGGAAATAGAAGACGAAAAAACAAAGGAAAAG
>JAUVEX010000118.1 GCA_030594585.1 archaeon
TTAGCAAAGGCAGAAAAGCTTAAATCAGAAGCAATTGAGCGTATGGAGCATCATCTTGACAAGCTCGATACAGTATTAAAAGATGTTGATTTAAAACTTGCAGCTCCTGAAAGCCTTAAGATGGCGGGTCTGGGCGAAACTATGGGCGCCCCAATAGAACTTTTAGACCTGCATACAGAACTTGACAGCCTTAAAGATGAGCTTTCGAAATTGAAATAAGCTGATTCTTAATAAACAATTTAAATATGATGGTATAAGTTGTTAGTGCTTGTTTTTGCAGGGGTCGCCCAGCTGGTCAAAGGCGCCGGACTCAAGATCCGGTCTCGTAGGAGTTCAAGGGTTCAAATCCCTTCCCCTGCACCACGAACTTTTTCTACGGACTTCAAGTATCAAGCCAATTGGTGTATTTTTGATTGCATATGACCTATAGACCGCAATTAAAAAGCTTGAAATCCACCAATTACATTAAAATTTCATGATTTATGAGTCCTAAAAAGTTCGAGCAAAAAATAGCAACTTGATGCTAAGAGCATCAAGTCACTTGTTTGGTTTTGTTGTTTGGGTTATTACTATGTTGTTTGTTTTAACATAGTAGACTAGTAATACATTGAGATATCTATAGTTTAATGCTTTGTTGTGTCAGTTATTAAACTAAACTTTACTAAACTACAAACAGGCGGTTGGTTTAGTTTAGTAAACACAATCTTTTAGAATTACTTTGTCGCCTTCAAGAACCTCTGCGATTTTGCCGCATTTGGGGCAGCGCACAAAATGCACATGTCCGGGGATGTCAATAACACCAACAAAACCACAGGAACATTTTGCCCTGACGGGAATCTCTTCTATTGTGATTTCTGTTTTTTCAAGAGGGGTTTGTTTTGTGTGCTCTTTTATTATCTCAAGAAAAACATCTTTTGAGGATATCATTTTGCCAAGAGAAATCACTGCCTTTTTTGGCTGTTTGTCTTTTAATTCGTCAATTAATTCTTTTGCGGCCTTAAATTCATGCATGTTTGTTTTTTTAGTTTCGAAACTATATAAGCAAAAAAAAACCATTTAATTGTATGGGGCTTTTGAATATTCTGCACAATGCGTATTCCACACAGAGAAAGACTAACCACCGGCACAAAAAGACAGATTCGGTGTATCTTTTAGGGGCCACTGCCGGAACTTTGTGCATTACAACAGGGGGCTTTATGTTTGCGTTTTTATCAATAATAGATGCGGCGATGTATTCCCTTATGGGGCTTTTTTGGGTTGTTTATGGCCTTGTGTGCTTCCTTCTTTTGGGGTTTTATGAGGATGGCAAAAACACAGCAGTAGGCCATATGTTTTTAGTTCTTGGTGTTCTTGGGGCTTTTTTGGGTGTCGGTTTTTTCCTTGGCGGAATATTAATGGCGATTACAGGCGTGCTTGTTTTAATGTACGCTAAAAAATAAGATTTGTGGTTCTTTTGAGTGTTGCGGTTCTTGGTGTTGGTAATATGCTTAGGGGCGATGACGCCATAGGACCTGTTGTTGTCCGTGAGCTTTTAAGGGAAGGTGTTGATGCATTCTTTTTTGAGTGCGGAACCGCTCCGGAGAGTTTTACAGGAGCTGTTATATTAAAAGAACCTAAAAAAATTGTTATTGTTGATGCTGTGGATATGAAAAAAGAGCCGGGAACTGTTGAGATAATAGATATTTCCGCTATTTCGGGTATACTTATATCAACACACAAACTTCCTTTAAGCCTTACAATAAAGCATCTTGAAACATCAACTAAAAATATTGTTTTTGTAGGGGCACAGCCTAAGATAACTGCATTTGGCGAAGAAATGACTAGCGCCGGTAAAAAAGCAGTTGTAAAAGCAAAAGAGATTGTGTTAAAGGAGATTAATGAGGGTTAATCTCTTTAAAAACCGCCAGTAACAATCTGTAAAATATCATCCCCGTATTTTGTAATCTTTGCAGGTCCAAGACCGTGTATGTCCTGTAGTTCGGCGGAAGTCTTTGGCATCGTTTGCGCTATTTCCAGCAGCGTCCTGTCATGCAGTATACAATAAGCGGGAATGTCTATTTCTCTTGCAAGCGAACCCCTCCAGTTTTTGAGTCTTGTTACAAGATTGCCCGATATTATGGGCTTGTTGATGCTTATTTTCTCTTTGGCTTTTGGCTGTAATTTTTTTTCTTTTTTATCTTCCAGTATTTCAAGCATACTTTTTGTTATAAAATAAGTTGGCTTCCTGCCATAATAAGTCATATACAAACTAGTTTTTGCCCTGCTCATTGCAACATAGAATACTCTTCGTTCCTCTTCTTCCTTGTCATATTCCTCGACCTTTACCATATCAACCACAGGATGCTCACTGCCCTTGCATGGAAAATTAAGGGCATTGCACCCGACCACAAAAACCATTTGTGCTTCCATTCCCTTGATTGCGTGAATGGTTGCAAGCGTTACATCATCTTTTCTGGCCTTACTGCTTTTTTTCATTTCATCGCTTCTTACGACATGTTTTATTCCGGCCAGTTTCATTCTCTGTGACAGTTCATTCAGCTGCCTGTTGACTCTTGCCAGCACAAATATTTTGTTTCCGGGTAGGCCAGAGGTGATTATTTTTTGTATGATGTATTCAAACTCTATGTCTTCTGACTTGAATTTTAAAAGGGCGATATCTTTTTCTCCTTCAAGTGTTGGCTGGAGGTCTGCCAGGCCCATATTCTTGATTGAGTTGTTTATCAGTTTCACTATGTGTTTTGTTGAGCGATAATTTTTTGTCAGGGTGATTATGTCGCAGTTAGGGTATTTGTCCTCAAAGTTCAGTATGTATCTTATGTCTGAGCCCCGCCATCCGTATATTGACTGCCTTGGGTCTCCCACGCAAAACAGGTTGGGGGGCTCAAGAATATCGACAAGCTTTATCTGTGTTGAATTGACATC
>JAUVEX010000045.1 GCA_030594585.1 archaeon
TGCCATGTGACCGCCATTGCAGCGAACAAACGGCCCCGCTTTTAAAGCCTTTTTGCCGGTGATCGGATTTATTTCCAATGCTGCAAGAAGGCCGGGGCCTGTGGAGGATACACCCGAAACATATTCGCCTTTAAGGGAAAAATGAGTCATAATCTTAAGAATTTCTGTTTTTGCCTTGCTAGGATCCCCCATAAGCAAAATGTGCATCGTGCCGCACTTGTTTTTGTATTCGTGTTCTGTGTTGCACCCGCCGAACAGTTGCAGCGCAATCGCGCGTTTAATAGGATCGTATTCCTCTCCGACAATCTGGGTGCATAAAGAAGAAGCAATATACTCTAAAAGATGTTTTTCTTTTGAATATTTTTTGATTTCTTTAATGTCTGTTTCTGTGAGTTCTAAATTTTCAAACCCTTGTTTTAACATTTCATAATTGATTATTTCCGCAACAATAGTAGTTGCTGCAGTCATGCGGTTATGCTTGAGTTTGTTAGCAACATGAACAATGGCATAAAAACGGGCTTTATTGCCTGAAATCAGAACCCTTTTATCTACTTCTGTGCGGTTCACCAAATCCCCTTCAACAAACGCCACAACATCCTCTGTGTTGGTGGATATGCTTGTTTCGGATATTGTTATGTACTGCCGATTTTTGTTAATCCTGCCTACCCGTTTGAATGTGCTTTTGGATTCACACAACCCATCACAAAAAGATGGTTTTTTAATATATCCATTCTCATCCGGTTCAACTGCGACAACTTGGCTGCAACTATCACATTCAAATTGTGCATATGTGGTGTATGGGCTCGGCGCGTCAATGGTGGTTATAAGACCGTCAAAAACAATCAACTGCCCGTTTTTTCCAACACGGTTTAATGAAGCAAAATCCATAGGTTGTTTATCTGTGTCAATTATGCGGATTTCTGGAGGTTTTCCTGCAACATCCACCATATTAAGGGCTTCTTTCGCGGCCAATAAAAAATTAATAGCATCATCATACGCGTAATCACACAATTCCGAATCATACTTTGCCAACTCCGCAATATCTAATATTAACGGTTTACCAACCTCCACAACCTGCAATATATTATCATACAGCTTCTCTGAGAAAAAAACTTCTAATTTTGTTGATAACATAGTTTTTTGATATTCATATCTGTTTTTTTCTTCTATCTGCTTTTTAAAATCTTCCTCTAGTTGCTTTTTTTTGTTTCTTTTGTTCTCTAATTTTTGGTGGCATTGTGGGGTTGTAGAATAGTATGCTTTGTTTTTTTTTGTAACAACGGTTATCTGCTCGTTGTCTTTAAGGCGTTTTAAAATCATGTCTAAAGTAGAACAGTTTTCATCTGAAAATATTTCTAACATTTCACCTCGAGAAATGCCCTTGTGTTCATCTATATAATCTAAAATATTGTCTTTTAAAGAAACCATATCAAACACGCGCCTTCTCAATTTTTAACAACACAAACACCCCTTTTAATATTAAAATTATTTAGTGAATTTATATAATAAAAGGTCTTTTTTATGAAAAAAACCGAAATGTTTATAAATAAGCGATAACAATACATATCATAAACCTCCTTTGTTATTGGGTATCATGCATTTTGCGATGTTGGTTCTCCTGTGGCTGGGTTGTTTCAGCAGGGGTTGTGCCGTGTTATTGTATTGGGATGATTGCACGGACTCTGCTTTCCTTTCTTTTATTTTTATTTTATAAGGAATTTTAGGATTACGCACTTTTAAATCACATTTAGGGCATGTTGCAGATATTTTTTGAGATTTAGAATACCAACTATAATGACAATTATGGCATTCTCTTAAAATTGGTTCTTTTGGTTTTTTTTCAAACATAAACCTTTTTAGGTTGTTAAACTATATAAAGCTATGCTTGTATATACAAATTTAATTCTTTTAGTATTATTAGTATTAATAATTATTTATAAATATACTTCTCTTGTTGTCGTTTTGTTGTGTATTCATATAGTATCTAGAATGAGCTTAAAACTGAAAAATAACTTGTTGTGAGTTGTGAGTTCTGTGAGTTCTGTGAGTTCTGTGAGTTCTATTATTAAATATGTGAGTTCTCAACACATTCTCTTGTTATCGTTTTAAAAGCAATACTCACAATAATCACAGGACTCACAACAAAGTAGTTTTTGATTTAGGTTTTTTCAAAAAAAAGAGGTTATATATAAAGATATGTGGTAACTTTATAAATAAAAAAAAAAATCGGTCATTTTTAGATTTGTGAGTTCATATGTGTTTTCTAAATACAAATTAACATTTTCAAAGAAAAGTTTTAATAACAATACAAAAGAGTGTTTTCACTACTATAACATGAATGTGTATATACAAATTCAACCTTCAAGCGCTTCTAAAATTCGCGGGGCCTGGTTCATAGTCCACGGGGCATGGCTGCAGTTATCACAAACCCCCCGGGAATACTTGCAGGTCGTTTTATATCTTACGCCACACCGGCCGCATGTTTTAGTAAACAGTTTCTTATGATAACCCCTCATAATTAAATTATAGGTGACGAAACTTTATATATCTTTGCATAAATGCAAACATTTATAAATATCAACAACTATTATATGGCTATGGAAAAATTAGAGTTCAGAACCAAAAAGAACTTAACGCCGCACGGCGGCTCTAAATGCGTTCTGTTCAACAAAAGCTGGATTAAACATTTAGGGGATCCCAAAATAGTTGAAATAACCGGATACACAAAAGGCAAAGAAAAAATAATCATAATCAAAGGTGATATTGATGAATAAAATATACACTGAGGACAAAAGCCATTATACTTTCAAGACCGCAATGTGGGGCGGCAGCAGAAAAGTTGTTGTAAGAAATTCAAAAGGCCAGTTCGTATCCGTAAGCAAATGGCACAAGACCAAAGGATACACAAAAACACGCGCAATGACTGTAGTTGCGAGAAAAACACACCAAAACACCTATGAGCGAAGAAAAGACATACCTCAAAAAGAAAAGGCAGGTACAACCGCAGACCTGGCAGACATTCTTTATGTTGTCAAATTCCAGAAGGCCTATGAATCCGGCAAGAGCAACAAAGACATAACATACGAAGCAGAGGGAACATTCAACTACGAGCCTAAGACACAGGATATTATCGACATGGTGCAGAGATCCTTTGCAGGCGCGTTTTATGCTCAAGGCAAGGTTTCAAGGCAGACATACATCTATGAGAACACAGGAGCCCGAAACCCCAACGCGCATAAAATGTCAAGCAAGCTGTTCAAAGAACTTGCAGACCGGGACGACATTGTGAACGGCATTGAAATACAAAAAGTCAAAAAGAGCCAGGCATCCGCACCGAACAACATGATCGAAAGCCGGATTTTGTTCAAGCCTAGAGGTTGGTGATTGCATGGCGTGGAGATACAGAAGGTGTAATAAATGCAAAACTCTTTGTAATTCAAAAAATCAAAAAACCGCATTTTGTGAAGATTGTATTAAAAAAACGGGTAAAAAAACAATGGGGATTTCGCGAAGTTTGTTAAGAAAAAAGGATTGAAAAATCAAGAAGTGAACGCATGAGATGCCCAAAATGCAACGCAATGATGCAATTAATAAGAAACAAGCGCGTATGCCCGAAGTGTGACGAAATATCTAAAAAAAATGACAAGTGATTTATAAATGACCCCGAAAAGGACTGACAGAATTTCCCTAGACTTAGACGACACAACAGAGGATGTGGCAATAAACAAAGCTGCTAATATGATGGAAATAGACGGCGTGATAAGGATAGAGATTTCACAATCCGCATCAAAAAAAGGTTTTCATGTTGCAGGGTACTTGGAAAATCCAATATCCTTTGAGGAACATATAAAATACCGGGAAGAACTAGGGGATGACAAGAAGCGCATAAAATACTCAAAAGAGAATGTTAACTTAGGATTAGCCCTTTACGATGTTTTGTTTACTGCAAAAGTAAGAAAAGACGGCACAATCACAAAAGCAAAGAAGCTTTATGATATTATCAAAAACAAAAACGGCTCATGGACTATAACGCCGTTGTAGGTGATTTTATGGAAGATTATGTTTGGTTCAAAAAAAACAATAAATGGCGCGCATATCTGGAATTTTTCTTGATGTTTCTTTTTGCGTTAGGTGCTGCATTCAAGCCGGAACACCAAAGTATTTATTTATCTCTTTCGGGTTTGATGTTGCTATTTTACATGCATATATTTCTTCACGACCGCATAGACCGTTTAGAATTTAAGGCTCGTAATGCTTAAATACAATCAGAACAAACACATATCAAACCCCTTAGCCGAGGTTTGATAGCATTTGTTAACACCCTTATGCGTGGGGATTAAAGCCCCCACAGCACTATTCTTCTTTTGAAAGCATTATGCACCATGTCGCAATCTCGTCAATCTCTGATGAGTTCCTGTTCTTGCATTTTGAAGCATCACGGGCAAACGCAACCCATTCTTTACGGCTTTCCAGATAAACGCCTTCTTTTGCAGCTTCGGCAATAACACCCTTCGCCAGTTCCTTAAAATTCTTTTCATTTGTGGATCGTTCCTCAACTTTCTTCACAAATTCATCCTTTTTTATCTCATACGCGTTCAGAAGCCCTAAAGCCGGCTTTTTAAGCGTGATGAACCCATCCGGCCTGCGCGGGTACATGTCCGGCCGGAACACCAACACCTTAGCAACGCCTTTGACCTCATCATAACCATACACAGAAAACACGAATTTTAAAAGTTCAGGGTTTATTTTCAGGCGAGGGGAAGCAAAAAGAAAGTTTTTCTGCGGCTTCCGCAAAGTCTCAAGCGCGTTCTCAATTTCTGAATCTACCCTGTGCGTTCCCAACCCGAAATCAGATGTTATCTCATCCCTGCATACAACATCACCTTTTTTTGTCTGTGTAAGGCTGTTTAAGAGGGCTTCACCATCAAAGTATATGTGTGTTGGCAGATAAGCTTTTTTAAGCGTGATGCGTGTTATGAAGTCCGCCAAGGACAGCATGGAGTATGACTTGCCGGTTCCCATGAACCCCACAAAGCCCGCAATGAAATTCTTTTTTATGACGGAATTTCTGATCTCCGCCTCAATCTCCATATTTATGCAGGTGTTTAGGTTTTTTTTCTCACAATCATCAATCTCATCCCAGTGTTTTTTGACCTCATAAGGTATTGAATAATTGTATTGCTTGAATTTGTCCTCAAAGTCGCGCATAGTATTTATAGGGATCTCATTCATAAACTGGTTCACATATTGCGGTATGAAGTGGGGCATTTCCTTAACATGCGTATCCACAAAAGATTCATCATAAAAATCTATGAATCTTTTAACAGCCTTCATCGCCTCTGGAGATATAGGCGGATTGCGAAGCTTTATGAGTGCCATTGCCTCATCCAATGGCTGCTCTTTAAGTATATCTATAAGGGCCAACATTGCATCCTGACGGTTTTTAAACGGCTCAAAGGTTGTTGAGTATGCACGAAGCCACCATGCAGGCAGATCATGCCTGAAAGACAAAACACTCTCATTATCCCAAAACAGGCATTCATCTATTCTCTGGGGCATAAAATATTTTAATTCACTGGCGTATATTTTTCTTTCTGTTTTGTCCTGGATCATAGTCCAGTTTTTGAATAATATGCCATCACAATTATGTGCAACAATGCCATTTTTAAGAATAAAGTTGTTGTTATCTTTCACTGTTAAATCACGCATAGGGACTAGTTTATTGGTTTTTTCTAATTTTTTTATACCAATCCACTGGCATTTCCCCCCTGCTTTAAATATCTTTTCGTTTTTCTGTAGATCCTTTGCTGCAATCCATCCGCGTTTTTCTGTAAGGAATTTATGATCTTTTGAACAGCGTATTTTCTTATTATTTTCCAGATGTATTATGTGTAGTTGTTTTTTCTCTGGTGGGTGCGCTAGTATTGGTTTTTCTTCAATGATTCCTTTTTTTAAATTGTAGGAATTAACAATGTCGTTTGTTTTTAAAGAGCCTAGTTTGACATATCCCTCAGGTGTTGAAATTTCAGTATCTAAAGGCATACAAAACCTAACCAAATTTACATCTATAGTCGCGGAATTTTGGGTGATTACAATGACATTCCGCCCACCATGCCGCAGCACAGGCAGTTGTTCAATCAAATTAAACTGCCTCTCTGTGTGTCGCCTATTATATAGCAAAATAGAGGCTTCGTCAATTATAACAAGGCAGTTTGTGGGGATTGAATCCCAATCTGTAGTACTTTTGACAAAAAAAGGCGGCAGTGTTGTTGGGATCCCGTAATAATAAACCGGGATTCCCTTTTCAGAGCAAATTGCTGCAATGGAAAACGCAAGAACTGTCTTACCCCCACCTTTAGCCCCGACAATGGAGAATATCTGCCCTTTTTTAGAAATCAGCTTGTTGCTCACAGTCAAGAGGCCGGGTTCTATTCTCCCGCGTTTGCGGAATATCTGGAACGCCAGAAATTGTAGGTTTTCATTCCCTCCCGGCCGGAATAATTCATTTATGAACTGCACCTGTGATGTGGGGTTCAGGTTTTTTTCAGCCCATCTTTCAATTTCCATGTCGTGTTCTGTGAGCCATTCCAATATTGCATAAGACAACATTTTTTTACTGCTGTTATCTTCTGTAGTGACTGAAACCATAGTATTTATACCCCACTTTGAAAGCTTTACAAAGCTTTATAGACCATTCCTTGCCATTTTAAAACTTTATGCGTTCTCCGTTTGCCAAACGGAGACCAAAATGGACTTCTTTTTCTTACCTACCGCGTCATGTCTGCTTCGCTGTTCAGGCGTCATATGGTGATAACAAGGCTTTACCATCGTTGTCTTGTATGCTTTTTTGGTGAGACTTTTATCCCACTTATAATGCGTATCAACAATGCATCCACACTCGCGAAATTCTCTTTTAGTCCAGGTTTCTTCTTTCATGGCTACTTCCCCTGTTTTTCAAAGAAGCTGTCTTTTAAGGAGTCGCCGAATGTTCTTTTACTGCCTGCTTTTGATTGTATCCTGTTCATGCTCGCGACAGAGTTTTCAATATCTATTGTTTTACCCTCTAATAAACGCGCCTGCATAGAAACCTGCTCATTGGTTTTTTCTATCTGCTGAATAAGAAAATCAACTTTTACAGACTGCACGCCGGTGATTTTTGATTCCGGATCCATGTCGGCATTCTTAACGCCTTCAATCATAGATAAAAATTGATCCTCATCACAATAACCCATATAATAAGGCCCTCTTAATTCACATGCCTTTATTTTTTCCTGTGTTCCCAACTCGATTTTATCAATATGCTTAATGTCTGCGCACACAGCGACATGCAGCGATTCACCAACTGCGTTCTCGCCGGTCAAGGGAGCGATTAAATGCCCTTCGTTGCCTGTAAACATATCAAGCCCCATAGCCTTAATGCCGCCCAGAGGATAAATGACATAATTGCCGACCGGGATCCTTCGGCCCGTCCATGTTGAGTATCCGCCGTTCCAGATGATTTTCGGCGTTCTTTTATACGCTTCAAAATACGCGACTTTCGCAACAGTGATAAACAAAAGGGCAACAACAACAATCTGGTCTTCTTCTTTGATGATCAATGTTTCACCCCAACCCATATAATGAAATGAGGCCCAGTAAGTGATCAGCAGAATATAAAGCCCGTAGGATTTTAGAATATCTTTAAGATTATTGGGTGT
>JAUVEX010000134.1 GCA_030594585.1 archaeon
TATGCTCAGATAAGGACAAGGTTTATGGTTCCCGATGATATAGGCCTTGACGGCGCAGGATACGCAATTGAAGTTGCAGAAGTAAGGTATAAGCTTACAGCTGAAAATGCTTCTCCAAAGTATTCTGATTTTGCGCTTTCAGACACACATCCTAATGAGGGGGAAAATGTGACTGTTTCAGCATACTGGACTGATAATTCAGAGATCCATTATGCCTGGGTTGAGACAAATGCGTCAGGCACACTTACAAATACATCTTATACGGCACTTGGTAATGTTTCTTCTGTATGGGCTAATATGACAATTGACATGTCTAACACAACAAAAGGAGACCTTGTGACGTTCAGGGTTTGGGCAAACGACACGCTTGGAAATGTCAATATAACAAACACGGTTTCCGCAGTTGTTGAGAATTCAGATGTTTTGAATTACGGCAGTTACTCTTCAAAAGGCTATTTTATTCTGCATGTGCAGGCCAACTCAACAGGTACATGGCAGAACTATAATCCTATTGTTGATGATGTCATTGATACGAATATCCGTACAATTGCGAATGGCTCGTCTTTAAATATTACGCATGTATGGAACCCGGATGAATGGGATACAGAAGAGCATTCTTCCGGATGGTATCGTGTGTATCTTCGGTTTGTTGATGAAGACAAGACAGTTCTTGACGATAAGAACGGAAATCCTATGATTGCTTATTATCCATTCCAAATTGTTTCGGCAGAGATGGAACTTTCAGAAGTAATGCATGAAAACCTTAATTCTTACAGCATAGATGAATACGAAACAGGAGACACCATTGACTGGATTAATGTGACTTCTGTAGCACACAATTCAATGGCATTGGATGCCAATACAACACTTAACATCCTTGATGATATTCTTATGCAGGTCTCATGGGGCCCTGAAGAAACTGTTATCTGCGGCACAGGGACTGTCCCTGAAGGCGACAACTGCACATCAGTCTTTGACAATTCAACAAGCGGGTACTATATACCGCTTGATGCATCTTCAGGTACATACACATTCTATTGGAATGTCACAATGGAACTTTCAAATGGCCCTGATTCCAATAATTATTCCACCACATTCATCATACACAATATGCTCAATGAGTTTTCATCAACAATAAATCCTGAAAAGATAATACGGGGGTTCTCAAGCACATACACATTCAATTTCTCAAATCCCTGGTCAGAAAATGTTACAGATGTGAATGTTTCTATTAATTATCCGGCAGGCATTGGCATGACTGCGAACTGCACGCTTTTGGGGCAGGAATCCCAAAATTATTGCACACTATACAATGTCACTTCCGAAAACTGGAAGAATGCGACTTATAACATTTCAACAACTGCAACTACTCCGGCAGGCGACTATGACATAAATGTTACTGTGAATTACACCAATCCCGGCGGGGAGCAGAAGACAAAAGAAGAGATTGAAAACCAGATACTTAAAGTAAGGCTTCCTGGAATGGAGACAAATATTTCTGTATACACAACACCGCTGACGCGGGCAAATCTTTATGCTTTAAACGGGAGTGTCAACAATACCGCAGGAAGTGTGCTTGAAAATGTGTCGTTGAACTGGACGCTTCCGTCTGGTTGGTATAATTACTCGGGCAACCTGAATGTGTCAAACGAAACTTTGGCTGTTGATGCGCAATTATACAATAATATAACTGCCAATGTCAGTATTTCTGCTGAACTTGGGAGTCAGCAGATACGGCTTGATTCTGACGCTGACGGATATTTTGACTGGGACATAAAATCCGTGACAGTTTATGCAGATACACAGATAATCCCGTCTGCATCCAATTTTGACCCAACTCAGGGAGAGACAATAACCTTGTATGCGAGGCTTTCATACGACAATGGAAGCGTTGTTTCAGGAGAGCTTGTAAATTTCACTGAGGAGACTGAAGGGATACCTCTGGGTGTTTCTGCCACTAATTCAAGCGGCTGGGCGACAAAAATATACAATATTCCAACTGCCGCAATACTTGGGATACACACAATAAATATGTCGTATTTGGGTTCCGGTGCATTGTTTTTGAATGCGCAGGAAAACAGCACAAACATAACCGTGCATGACATACCTCTTATAAAGGATGTTTCTGCAAATCCTGCAACAATAGGATACGGCGCAAATACCACAATATCTTCCAATGTCACAGACATATATGACGGCGTGGATTATGTAAAAGTAAATATAACAACCCCTGCATCAGTTTCCACATTATATGATATGGATAATTTTACAGCAGACATCTACGAGCTCAATTACTCCTCATGGACTTTAGGGCAGTATTCCTACCGGATACTTGCGTGGGACAATGCAGGAAAGACGAATACAAGCGCCA
>JAUVEX010000090.1 GCA_030594585.1 archaeon
CAACTGCGTTAGGTTCGCACGGGAAAACAACATGCCATTTTTAGGGCTCTGCTACGGCATGCAGATAGCGACAATTGAATATGCAAGAAATGTCTGCAGGCTTAATAGTGCAAATACCCCGGAAGTAGATAAAAACACACCTTACCCGGTAATACATGTAATGGAATCCCAGAAAAACATTGACGGCCTTGGAGGCACAATGCGCCTTGGGGCATACCCTGCCGAACTTCTAAAAGGAACTCTTGTGCATACGCTTTACGGTCAGGACAACATAACCGAGCGACACAGGCACAGGTATGAAGTAAACCCTGAATATATTAAAGCCCTTGAAAATAAAGGCCTTGTATTCTCGGGAAAATCGCCGTCAGGCGAACTAATGGAATTCCTGGAACTCCCAAAGCACAGGTTCTTTGTAGCAACACAGGCGCATCCGGAATTCAAATCCCGGCCATTAGCGCCCCACCCACTTTTTGACGGTTTTGTCAGAGCCTGCTCAACTAAAAAAGGTTGAAATATGCCTAAAAAACGCGAAAAACAATAGCAGTAAAGTAGGTTCTTCTGTACCGAAAAGCTTATAAATAGTAGTTACTATATAATAGTAATAAGTTAAATATATGTGATTTTTTATGGTGGGCGAATTAATCTGGGAGACTAAACAGTTGAATGTTGGTGCAATTGATGTACATTCAACATATCCCGAAGTAAGCGAAATTAATTATCTTCTAACTACGGGCAATACTAAAAAAGTAACAGAGTATTTGCATGGCGAAGGAGATATTTTCAGTGAAAAAAACCGCAAGGCGTATGATGCATACATTGACGCACGAGAACCATACATTCATGCAATGAAAGATGCAAATGTAGATATAGTCACTCTTTGGTCTGCACTCGGTGAAATAGAAACTTCAAAAGCATATATTAAAAACTGTGACAGGCATTTTATGACTATGGATAGAGCCGGCGAAGTGCCTGAAAAGAGCGAATACTATAATACATACAAATCATACATAGAGCAGCTGGATGTAGCCTTCTTATCCGGTTCCTACGGTTCTAAATGTGTTTTTTCCGCAGCAAGACAAATGAAACGAATAAATCCTGAGTTGGTAATTCTTGCTGTTGATGGGCCGATAATATGGGGCCCTAATCCCGGAACAATATACAAAGAAATAGGGGCGCATATAATCCCTAACAATCAACTCGGAAATGAGATTGCTTTTTTGAAAAACAACTACAAAATAAATGGTGCCGGACCTAGCATTCCTCAAAACCTTTTAGATAAACCCGATCTTGTAAACAGGGCAATTAAAGTACAACAAATAGAGCAAGGTATAATGCCCGTAAACACAAACCAAGCAGAAATTATTTGTTGATTATTTTCAAAACAACCCGCCTGTCAGACTCATCAATATAATCGAAATTGGTGAGCTCACTTTTCTCAACCCATGCAAAGTCATTGACACCAAGCTTTTGGGGCACACCTGTTACAAGTGCGCACTTGAAGAAAAGAAGTATTATATGGGTATCGCCCAATACATGCGTCGTAGCTTCAAATATTTCGCCAACAGAAATATCGATTCCAAGCTCTTCTTTTATCTCACGCTTTAAACAATCGCGCGGCCTCTCGCCAAACTCTATTTTACCGCCGGGAAATTCCCATTTCAGCGGTGCATTTTTGCAATCCGGAAGCCTTTGGGCTATCAAGTATTTTCCATTATTTTTAATTATTGCCGCAGTCACTACAATTTGTTTCATGGTAAGATTAAGGCGCTTAAAATATAAATAACAAAAACCAATTATGGGTATGGCGCCAAAAAAACGGCTTTACCGCTCAACAGACGATGTGATGATTTCAGGAGTGTGTGGTGGAGTCGCCGAATATTTTGATGTTGACCCCACAATTGTGCGCGTTTTATGGGTGTTTTTGACAATTGCCGGTATGGGTGCAGGGCTTCTTCTTTACATCATAATGGCAATAATTGTTCCTGAAAAGCCCATAAAATCAAAAAAATAACTTGTTAATTTAAGAAAAAAATATGTTGACTATTTAACTTCGCCAAACTTCTTGTCAAAATTCTCATCAACGCACTTCTGGTATTCCTTGATATCGTCTTCTGACAAATGCCTGAATCTTTTCTGGAGCTTAAGGTAATCCGCCACAGGCGTTCCTTTTGGCTTATATGTAAGTTTTTTAACACCGTTTTCAACTTCATAAAGCGCCCACATCTTGGAATCAACCGCAAGCTTTGCAACCTCAACTGTCTTTTCAGTAGCATAATACCAGCCAACAGGACAGGGGGTATGTATATGCAAAAATTTAGGTCCTTTAATCTCAAGGGCTTTTTTGATTTTTTTCTCCAAATCAAATGGAAATGCAATAGAAGCTGTTGCCGCATATGGCACATGATGCGCAACTGCAATTGCAACCATGTCTTTTTTCCACTGCTCTTTGCCTTTGCTTATCTTTCCTGCAGGCGTTGTTGTGGTTGATGCGTGCCATGGAGTTGACGCGCTTCTCTGTATTCCTGTGTTCATGTATGCCTCATTATCATAAATCACAACCAAAATATCATGCCCCCGCTCAAAAAGACCGGACATTGCCCGGATTCCGATATCTGCCATGCCGCCATCGCCGCCAAAGGCAATTACTGTTACATCCTCTTTTCCCTGGTGATTTAATGCTTCTCTTACACCCGCTGCAACTGAACAGGCGTTTTCAAACAAAACATGAATCCATGGCACTTTCCATGATGTTGTAGGATATTGTGTTGTTGTGACTTCCATACAGCCTGTTGACTGGCACAACACTACATTTGGGCCTGTGGCCCTAAGCATCATGCGCGTCGCTATCGCAGGCCCGCAGCCTGCGCATGTCCTATGCCCCGGTGCAATTAAATCGTCTTTTTTCATAATAATTACCTTATACTTATTTCATCAGCCACCATACTTCGCCGTCTTTCTTTTTATGCGCATCACCAGCTATTTGTTTAACATCTTCAACAGTTACTTCAGACCCGCCGATTCCGCACACTACACCCAGGATTTTCTTTTTAGCCTTTTCATCATAAAGCGCGCTTCGAACTTCATCATATAACGCCCCTACACCTGTTCCTAAAGCTATGTTTTTCTCTAAAATTATTACTGTATCTACCTTTTCAAGCGCCTTTTTCAAATCCTTTTTTGGGAATGGCCTGAATGATCTTATTCTTACAAGTGAAATATCATCCCGTGCATCAACTGCTTCTCTCACAGTTCCTGCCAGAGTGCCCATAGTAATTATTGCAGTTTTTTTGCCTTTGTTTTTATACTCATCAACAAGCCCGTTTCCGTAACTGCGTCCAAATGATTTTGCAAACCCATCATGGACTTTCTTTACAATTTTATCAGAATCATCAATAGCATCTGAAAGCTGTTTTCTCAATTCCATATATGGCTTTGGAAACGCAAAAGGCCCTTGGGTCATTGGTTTCTTGGGGTCTAAACATGCATGTGTTGGCTTGTATGGCGGAAGGAATTTATCAACGGTTTTCTGTTCCGGAATCTCAACCGGCTCTAAAGTATGTGTAATGAAAAATCCATCCATGCAGACCATCACAGGCAAAAGAACACCTTTGTCTTCTGCAATCTTATAAGCCTGGATTGTGCTGTCAACCACTTCCTGTGCAGTTTCGCAATATAATTGAAGCCAGCCCGAATCTCTTGCCGAAATCGAGTCCTGCCAGTCATTCCAGATGTTAATTGGTGCAGACAATGCCCGGTTTACGACCTGCATGACAATTGGAAGCCGCATGCCTGATGCTGCAAAAAGAACTTCGTGCATCAATGCCAGCCCTTGCGAACTTGTGGCTGTAAATGT
>JAUVEX010000013.1 GCA_030594585.1 archaeon
AAAGCTGGAAGTCGTGGATGTGCACTATGTTTGCGGGAGTATGTTTAAGAAGGTTCTCGAGTTCTTTGCCGAAATATTCGTTCACTTTATTGAATTCTTCATAGCCATCCACCTGATAATATGGCTTGATGAATGTCCTGGTATTACAGTGGCATTCCCGATATATCGCTTCTTTAAATTTGATGAATCCAACTATGATTCCCTGTTCTATAGGTTCTTTAGGAACCCGGTGTATTTCAATGCCTTCTATTTCATCTACATTTGGCTCTCCTGCATGTCTTAGATGAACACCGACAACTTCATTGCCTTTTTTCACCATCTCTTTTTCAAGATTTATAAGATGAGTAGAAACGCCACATATGTACGGGTAAAAAGACTGGCTTGCAAAATATATTTTCATCTGTTTTTTTCACCACATATTACATCATATATTCATAGTATTATAAAGCTCAATAAATGGATTTTTGATGAATTGAAAAAATATTAACTGTGTAAATCATAAAGACATTGCTGTAATTGACGGTGCGTTCCAGACAGGCATGACTGGCTCGTCTTGTTTTAATCGATTTGGACAACATGGCATTGTGCGGCGCGCTCACTTGCAGTTCGCTCAGCCCAAATTTCTACTTCGCAGAAATTTATTGGAAATGAAACGTTTACTCTTCGTCGCTTCGCTCCGACCTTTCAGAGCACGCTTCGCCCATCCAAATTTTTTCTTCAGAGAAACTTCTTTAAATCCGGATGTTATAATCCAATTAATTTTTAAGTCTTTAAAAATAGCTAATCGTCATCAAAGATAAATAATTCATCAATTCTTGTTTTCAAGACCTTGGCGATATCATGAGCTAATTTTAACGAGGGATTGTATTTCCCTTTCTCTAAGAATACAATAGTTTCCCTCCTGACACCGACTTTTATCGCAAGTTCTTCCTGTGTCAGATTATGCCGCGCCCTAAGTTCCTTTATTCTCGTTCTCATCTAAATGTCACTTCTTTTATTATATTGCCACTTAAGTATGCTCCATGAAATCATTCCAGCAAAAAGGACAGTATAATACATATCTTCAAGTTCTACACCCAACGACCAGATTCTGTCTGCCTGAAACAAAATTATTACTGACAGCATAATTATCCAACCTGCATGATAGCCTGCTTTTTCATTAATCCTCGTAATCCTTTCATCGGCTATAAGTTCTGTTTTTGGTTTTGTCGAAACAACGAATGCCATCACACAAGTCATTATGCCAACAAGAATTGATATTCCCCCGAGAACAGTTATTGTCTTGGAACCTGTTTGAATAAACAACACAAAAATTCCGAGTATGATACTGCTCAAACCAACCCCCATAAATGATAAAATATCCTTATCTTTTCTTAGTTTCATTTTAAACCACCCAAGTTATCATAATAAAACAACGAAACAAGACACACAAGAAGCGAGCCTCCAAAAAGAGCCACAAATGCAGGAGCAAACAATTCAACACTGCCGGTTAGATAAATATAAACAATCGCTCCAACCCCAAAAAATATAGTATACGCAAAAGCATTCCTTGTTGCCTTCCCGGTATTTACTTCAATTCTTTCATCTTTCGCATTATATGTCCCAAAATAAGGAATAAAACAAAGAAACCACAAAAACGCCGTCTTTCCCTCAACAAAATACAAAAGACTCACAACAGACAAAAAACCTAAGTACCAAAGCATATTTTTCATTATACATCACCCCTTAAAGTTATATAATTATAACTTTATGTTAGATATATAGAACATTTAAGTATTTAAATCTTTTGGTTTCGAACTAGTCGCGTTGGTTCAAGAACCCCAACTATTTTTCTTAAAAGAACAAAAGAATGCTTTTAAGCCGCACCGCTGCCAATTGCAGAATTCCGTATCATCTCAAATTCACGCTTGTACTCTCCGGCAATCTGCGCATCATGGATTATAAGAATGTTCTCATCATTTTTTTCATCGCCTGATTTTGAAGGATTGAAAGATCCGGTAACAACAATCGAATCATCGATGATGAACACCTTGTTATGCATATTGTACTTGTTGCCATCCCATGTGATATCTATTCCCTCATCTTTCAGCTTGTCATATTCACACCATTTATTGTTCTGGAATTTCTCAAAGACTCCCCGTATTATAATGCCGTCATTATGCCTGTCAATGAGCGCTTCACCAATACCGTCATGTGTAAAACTGAATGTCATAAAATCCACGCTCCTGTTTGCATGCATAATTGCATCAATCACATTATCCCCACATAAGTCTTCAGGGCAGAAATAGTTTTCAACCACAATACCGTCAAGAGAGACGGTGGGATATTTTACAGTATCTCCCGACCCGAACACACCATTATAAAGTTCCTCAAATTCATCAAGATAATTTTCCGATATATATCTTGATTGTATGATGACAATATTGTTATTATTCTTGGTATCCCCCCGCACCGTAGGGTTAAAAGAGCCCGTAATTGTTATCTTTCCATCTATCACACAGAACTTATTGTGCATCAGCTGCCAGGTCTTATCATTTTTGACATAGCTGAGCCCATCAATATCTCCCGTGTTTTTCTTGTCAACAACAAGCCTGTAATTTTTGCCATCAAGGGCAGACATCACATTTTCAAGCTCAAGATCATAAAGCGCACAGTCAACAGATTCATTAGAGCTTTCTATCAGATCCGCCATTCGCCTGCTGCATAAGTCATCAGGACAGAAATAAACATTTATCTGTGTGCCATTCTCAATTACAGGCCCTTCTAATGATACGGGATAAAACAGGCTCATGAGAAATGTGGTAACAAGAATTAGTATCTGTCCTAAATCAATCATAAGCATTATTGCTTATCAAGATATTAATAGATAATGATTGTTACGATTTAGAAAATATAAAAAGTGATTTTAAAAGGAGTTTAAATAAAAGACTTATTTTTTACCAAACATACTTTTAGTGACACAAACAATCCACTTCCAATGCAGAATCAAATGAATCAAAACAAGTAATCCCATGACAAGACCACTCCAATCATGCAACATTGAAATGTTCGGCCTAGATAATGCTTTGTAAGCTGAAACACCGATTATTTTTATTAATCCAGGCCATTTAATTAACCCCGTTAAAAAACAAATAAAAAAGGACAATGCCAACCCAACATCAATCCAATAATTCAATTTAGTCCTATTCATTTTGCAAACCTTCTTGTTTTATCTCTTCCGCCAAATCTTTTATTTGCGCCGGAGAAAACTTATATTCTGCTTCCCGGATATCTTCCAAAACAGTATTTACCGAATAACTTCCATTCAAATTAAACTCAGCTACAATTCCCGATAAAAGAATATCTGAATCAATTTCCCAAAGGTCAGCCACATCCTGCACAGTTAATAATTTCATATCTTTGCCTTCAATCTCCACTGAATGATCGTGATCATCATGCTCGTGTTCCGCCGTACATCCGGCAACTGCAATCACCAAGAAAATACTCATTACGAATAATATTTTTTTCATTTTTATGCCCCCTAACTGAAATCTTTGTTCCAATCAATAAATATCATATGGTTGAAACAAGATATATTACTTATTGAAACCAGAAATATTCTACCAAACCAATAGCCGTATTTCTATACACAATCAAAAATACAAGAAATAAGAAATAACGAAAAACTCACTCTTCTTCCTGAACATCGTTTTCGTCTTCTTCTTCGTCGTCGTCTATTTCATCATCGTCGCTCTGCCTAAAAAAACAACCATTATCAAACATAAAAGACCACCATCCAAAATATGCTATTTTTGTAAATCGGTCTTTATATAATTGATGTTATGTTAATGTTTTTAGCGTAAACAACTATCTGAAAAACACAAAATAAGTACTAAAAATCCATCAAAACACTTAGTATGTCCTTTTTGTAATACTTTTATGACCTACATCCTAAAGAATGCAAAACAAAAATATATACTAAAAGAAACAAAATATTACTATGTTCAAAAAAATAAGCAAAATGAAATTCCACCACCAAAGCCTTTTTGCAATCATTATAGCTTTTGCTGTTATCTCTTTTTGGCGCGGTGTATGGGGTCTTATGGACGAATACCTGTTTCCTGAAAATTACAAATTAAGCTTGTGGATTTCTTTGATTTCCGGCATTGTTATCCTTATAGCTACCCATTATGCCACAAAAGAATTGATGTGATTTTGATTTCTGCTGTTTTTAATCAAATGTGCGGCCAATTCCTAAGCTTTAGATGATGCTTGTGTTTTTCGGGTGTATGTATCTCCCTAAAATGAAACTCTAAAATTACAAGGCCTGCAAAAATAAAAAGCCCGCCAATTATTTGGGACCTGACAAGTGTCTCCCCCAACAAAACAACGGCGTAAAAAACAGCAACCAAAGGAGAACTCAAACCTGCAAGAGAAACATTTGTGGCGGTCGTCATTTCAAGCGCCTTGTACCACAGATATTGTCCAAGAATTGTGGTCAGTACAACAAGACCTAATAAAGCAAGAGCAAATCTTATAGAAATAACTTGAAACAAAATGGAATAATCAACTAAAAATAAAGACAACATAAATAATATCGAAGCGCCAAACATATTTCTCAGGGTTACAATGACTTCGGGAGGTATATGATGCATATACTTTTTGAATAAAATTGTTCCAACTGCAAAAGATAAAGCAGAAAGAAAGATTAACGCATCCCCCACATTCAAAGACATGCCAATACTGAAATTATTGGTTGCGATAATAAGAACTCCGGTGAACATAATAACTGCCCCTGCAATCTGATGCAATGTTATCCTATCTTTTAAGACAAAAATAGCCAAAAGAGATGTCAATATTGCCTCAGATTTTCCAATTAGGATAGAATTTGTGGCAGAAGTAATGCTAAGGCCTAAAAGCAGCAATAAAGGGCCCAAAATCGAGGCAAATACCGATATCAAAAACATGATTTTAATATCTCGCTTTGATGTGTTTTTTAGTTCCTTTATTTTCCTTACCAAATCCAGGATAAAAAGGATAATAAGTGCTGCAAGTGTCTGGTTTACAACGAGAATCAAAAAAGGGCTTATATCATTAAGCAGCAATTTCCCGAAAACAAAATACAGGCTAAACAAGGATATTGAAATAAACGCCAAAAAGGTTCCTTTCATAATATGCAATTAACGAATCATAATATATAAAGATTAGGTTTACGAAATAAAAAGTCACAAATCATATGTATTATTCAACATATGGCCTATTTGCCCGAAACTTATTCCCCCATCGCCCGAAGGAACTTTTGAATTAACAAGAACGCTCTTTTCAAACATGAACTTTGTGATGTGCCTATTATACGCGACCCCGCCGGAAAACACAATCGGCAAGCCACCAGCAACATTCTTCGCAATTTCAAAAAGCCCGCTCGCAAGATAAGAATGCACTGTTGCGGCCAGGCGCTTTTTATCTTTATCCTTATTTTTCCATAAATATTCAAAAAGCGGAGTTGTCTGAAGAACATTATTTACAACCACCGGCTCAATATCGTATGGCACAGCATCCGAAGCAAAACTTTCAAGCGCAATTGCGGGTTCACCCTCATAAGTCCTTTTTTCACAAACACCTAAAAAATGAGATGCTGCATCCAAAATCCTTCCACAGCTTGTTGTTTTTGAAACATTAAATCCTAATTCTATTTGTTTTTGCCACACTTCGGAATTTCGCCCAAACATGATTTTAAGCTCATTTTCACTCAAAAATTTAGACAATATGCCAAAAAGCATCCTTTCGGGCTCTACAACACTTGAATCACCCCCAAGAAGAACCTGCTCTTCTAAGTGACCAACTCTCACATTTTGGCCTGTTTTTTTAGAATCTACTAAAAATACTTCGCCACCCCAAATATTTCCATCCAAACCATAACCCGAACCATCACAAACTATCGAAACAAAAGAAGAAATCCCGTTTTCAAGAGCAACCGAATATGCATGAGCTATATGATGCTGAACCAAAATCAATTTAGCACCCATGCTTACTGCAAGCTCTTTTGCATATTGAGTCGTATAAAAATCGGGATGGGAATCACAAAGAACAATTTTGGGATTTGCACCCGTCATTCGCATCAGAAAATCAGCAGTTTTTTTAAAAAAATCAAGTGTTTTCGGATTAGAAGTATTTCCTATATGCTGAGATACAAAAACTTTTCCATTTGTGTATATAGACACTGTGTTTGACTCCTGGGATCCTAAAGCAATCATGTCCGGCGCATCGTTAACATTTACACCAATTGGTTCCGGCGCAAACCCGCGGGAGCGCCTCAAAAATAACTGGTTTCCACCAATAAACTTCAAAACAGAATCATCAACACGATTAGAAATCATGCGATTATACGAAAGCTCACAGTCTGCAAATTCCTGCATTTCTTTATCCATTGGCGCCCCGGGCAGATTGCATGAAGTCATAACAACGGGCGTTTTTAACAAATCCAAAAGAAGATGATGGCCTGCGGTATATGGAAGCAAAACCCCAATATTATCAAGCGGTGAGACAGAATAAAAAGAGTCTTTTCTTTTCTTTTCAAGAACAACAATTGGTTTTCTGTATGATGTTATCGCAGAAAGCTCGCCATCAGACACCAATGCAAATTTTTTAATATCTAAAACATTTCCCACCATAACAGCCAACGGTTTTTTCGGGCGTTTTATAATGCCTCTTAAGAGCATAACTGCTTTGTCATTTTTAGCATCGCAGGAAAGATTATATCCGCCAACACCTTTTATCGCGATTATTTTTCCTTTTTTGATTGCATTCACTGCCTCTTTTATCGCACCAAACCCGCTTGCTTTTTTTTTGCCCTTAACTAAAAAAATAAGTTCTGGCCCGCAATTAGGACATGCAATAGTCTGCGCATGGTATCGTCTGTTACTATGCTCTTGATACTCTTTTCTGCAGGAATCGCACATAACAAATTCTTTCATTGTAGTTGTGCTGCGGTCATAGGGGGTGCTTTCAATAATAGAAAATCTGGGACCGCAGTTGGTGCAAGTGGTGTAATAATAATTTTTGCGCCTGTTTTTTGAATCACTAATATCTGAAAGGCAGTCATCGCAAATAGAAATGTCCGGCAATATTTGTGTTGCCCCAGAACTTTTTTTTGACTGAAGTATCTCAAAATCATTGAAAAATGAAGCTGATCCGTCAACTTTCTCAACTACAATATTTTCTACATGGCATAATGGCGGCAAAATAGTCTTGTCATGAAAAATATCTTCAAATGAACTGTCATCCACAAGAATTTCAACACCAGTGCTTGTGTTTTTAACATAGCCTTTAAGGCCTCTTTTTTTTGCTTCCCTAAAAACAAACGGCCTGAAACCAACACCCTGCACAGCACCCGAAATAAGTAATCTATAAAACATGAAACCAGTTCTTACTTTAAAATGAAAATTTAAATGGTTTGATGTTATTTAGGGTACGAAAGAAAAAATACTATTAAAAATTCAACCCTTAATCCTCTTAAGCCTAAATACATTCTCGCGCTCCATCTCTTCCAAGCGAAGACGGATAAATGCAGCCTGCTTTTCCATCTCAGGTATTGCCTTAAACTCCAGCGCATTAACACGCCTTTTGGTCTTTTCAATTTCTTCCAAAAGCCGCCGGATTGCAGTCTCGACTTCTGCTGCAAGGATTATTTTCTCAACAACATCTTCATATGCGCTTGCAGCCTCGTCAATATAAACAGAACTTTTAAGCGTGCCGTATCCCCTGTCAAAAAGAGATTTTTTTACCTCATCAGACCTTATCTTAGGGACAACAACACCCATGATATTTTTTGTCTCAAGCTCAACCATTGGCTTGTCTTTAAGTGCTGCTGCTGCAGATTTAATCGCGATTTTGCCCTCTATTGCCTGCGCTGCATCAGATCGTTCCTTTGCATTCGCATAACTGTTATTAAGCTCAGCCCGTATGGTTTTTGCTTGTTTTAAAATCTCAAAAAAATCAAGAATAAGCCCGTCTCTTTTTTTCTTCAAAAGATTATGGCCTGCTTTCGCTAACTTTATTTTAACTTTAAGTTTCATCAATTCCGATCTGGTTGGTTTTACATCAATTGCCATAATAGCATCTCTTAATTTTCTTTAAGATACTTATCTTTGAACTTCGCGCTTATCCTTCCAAGCTCATCTTTTGGAATATCTGATAAAAGTTTCCATGAAATTGCAAGTGTGTCTTCAATTGACCTGTCTTCGCGTGATTTCTGCCGAACAAAAGAATCTTCAAATTTCTGTGCGAACTTAAGAAGCCTTTTATCTTTTTCAGACAACGCTTCCTCACCAACAATTGCAACAAGACCCCGTAAATCACGGCCTTCAGCATAATTCGCATAAAGCTGGTCTGAAACCTGTTTGTGGTCTTCCCGTGTTTTCCCCTCACCAATGCCTGCATTCATAAGCCTTGATAACGACGGCAAAACATCAACAGGCGGATAAATCCCTTTCCTGTGAAGCTCGCGGGAAAGTACAATCTGTCCTTCAGTAATATAACCAGTCAAATCAGGTATTGGGTGGGTTATATCATCCCCAACCATAGTCAAAATCGGTATCTGCGTAACAGAGCCTTTCTTTCCTTTAATCATTCCTGCCCGCTCATAGATTGTCGCAAGGTCTGTATACATGTAACCAGGATATCCTCTTCTGCCCGGAACTTCTTCTCTTGCAGCACCTATTTCACGAAGCGACTCGCAATAGTTTGTAAGGTCTGTCAAAATAACAAGTACATGCATGTCTTTTTCATAAGCAAGATATTCTGCAGCAGTCAATGCCATTTTAGGCGTAATTAATCTCTCTACTGCCGGATCATCCGCAAGATTCAAAAACACAACAGCCCTCTCAAGCGCTCCTGTCTCTTCAAAATCATTTATGAATGCCTTTGCATCCTCATTTGTAATTCCCATTGCAGCAAAGACAACAGCGAAATCCCCTTTCTGGCCGACCACTTTTGCCTGCCTTGCAATCTGCAATGCAATCTCATTATGCGGCAATCCGGACCCCGAAAATATCGGAAGTTTTTGCCCACGGACAAGAGTATTCATCTCATCTATCGTGGATACTCCGGTCTGTATAAAATCAGCAGGCGATGTTCGCGCATACGGATTTATCGCAGCCCCTAAAATATCCATGTGCTTTTCTGGAACAATTTCCGGCCCGCCGTCAATAGGCTTTCCTGCACCGCTTAAAATCCTGCCCAAAATGTCTGATGATACAGGCAGTTTTATAGTTTCTCCTAAAAACCTTACAGTCGAGTTCTTGTCAATACCGCTTGTGCCTTCAAATACCTGAACCACCACAAGGTCTTTTGAAGTATCTAAAACCTGGCCGTTTTTAACTTCTCCTGATGGAAGTGTAATTTTTACAACTTCCCCATAGCCCACATCATGTGTCTTTTCAACAAACACCAAAGGGCCTGCAATTCTTTTAATTGTCTTGTAATCTTTCATAATAATCACCATCACTCCAGACTGTCAAATTCCTTGTCCATTTCTTTTTCTATTTCGTTAAGAAGTGTTTCATAATCCTTCTCAAACTTGACATCTGCAATCTTGTTTTTTGCAGTAGTATTAATTATTGGGTTTACTGCAACACCCCGCTCAAGCGCTTCTTCTGCTTTGTCTGAAAAGTGAAGAATTGTCTTCATCAAGCGGTATGTTTTTTTCGGCTCACAGTATGTGTCCACCTCATGGAACGCATTCTGCTGAAGGAAATATTCCCGTATCAAGCGCGCGACTTCTAAAATTGCCTGCTCTTTTTCAGGAAGCGCGTCAGAACCTACAAGCTGTACAATTTCCTGAAGCTTTTCTTCTTCCTGAAGCAATTTCATGAATTTCTCAACAAGCTTCGGCCATTCAGAAGATACATTTTCCTCAAACCACGGATTTAATGTTTTATTGTAAAGGCTGTATGAATTAAGCCAGTTGATGGATGGGAAATGCCTTCGCTGTGCAAGCTTTGCATCAAGCGCCCAAAACGCCTTTGTCACACGAAGTGTGTTCTGAGTTACCGGCTCTGAAAAATCCCCGCCCGGAGGTGATACAGCCCCTATTATTGTAACTGATCCTTCTGTATCTGTTCCAAGCGGTGTTACTCTTCCTGCCCGCTCATAAAACTCTGCAAGCTTTGTTGATAAATATGCAGGATATCCTTCTTCTCCAGGCATCTCTTCTAACCGCGAAGATATTTCACGCATAGCTTCAGCCCATCTTGAAGTTGAGTCAGCCATCAATGCAACCGAATAACCCATATCTCTAAAGTATTCAGCAATTGTGATTCCTGTGTAAATTGATGCTTCTCTTGCAGCCACAGGCATGTTGGATGTGTTTGCAATTAAAACCGTTCTGTTCATAAGCGCTTTTCCTGTTTTGGGGTCTATTAAATGAGGAAATTCACTCAAAACTTCAGTCATTTCATTTCCGCGTTCTCCGCATCCGATATAAACTACAATATCTGCATCAGCCCACTTTGCCAATGACTGTTGGGTCACTGTTTTTCCTGCACCGAAAGGTCCGGGTATTGCCGCAACACCCCCCTTTGCAAGAGGGAATAATGAATCCAAAACTCTCTGTCCTGTAACTAAAGGGATTTCCGGCAGAAGCTTTGCTTTTGATTTTCTTGGAACGCGAATTGGCCAATAGTGCGCAAGCTTAAGCTCAGCCCCATTATCAATTTTTCCAATAACATCCGTTACTGTGTATTCGCCGGCTTTTATGTCTTTTATTTTTCCTTCAACATCATATGGCACAAGAATGCTATGCTTTACGGTCTCTGTTTCCTGAACGAATCCTATTATGTCTCCGCCTGAAACAGCATCGCCTTTTTTTGCGGTTGGTGTAAATTTCCATTTCTTTTCAAGATCAAGTCCGGATGCGCTTACACCTCTCTTTATGAAATCCCCCATCTTATCCATAAGAACCGGAAGCGGCCTTTGAATACCATCATAAATGGATGTCAAAAGACCGGGACCTAAAAACACGCTTAAAGGTGCGCCCGTAGTAATAACCGGCTCGCCCGGTGTAAGTCCTGTTGTATCTTCATAAACCTGAATTATGCTCTTATCGCCGTCAATCTGTATCACTTCACCCATAAGGCCTTCTTTGCCCACATGGACCACATCATACATCTTTGCATCAATCCCTATTGCAACAACAACAGGTCCTGCAATTCTGTATATTTTTCCTTTTTTCTCGGAAGTTTTTGTTTTTGTTTCCATCATAAATCACCCTGAATTAATCATAACTTGTTTTTTATTTGTTCCAGACATCAACGCCTATTGCTTTTTGTATCTGTTTTCTTAAGCCTTCATCCGGCATCTTGTCTTCTGTCACACTCACAGTAACAGGTGTTACTGAATTGTCGAATTTTTCCTGTATTCGTAAAGGCAAAGACGAAACATCATTTTTGTGCATGACAAGAATCCCTGTGGTTTTATCGCCAAGTGCCTGTTCGGCCTTTTGTTTCAAATCCTCTTCAGTTGCCGTAATTGTATCCTTTATTCCGGCAAGCTCAAAACCAAGCACAAATTCCTTTTTTCCTAAAACAACTATCGCAGGCATTTTAATCACGCAATTATTAAATTTTTCTCCATAAATTCTTCGGGCAAACCAAGATATTTTGCCCGCGAAATCATCTTTAAGTTCCTTATCTCAACTTCTTTTGCAAACACATATCCCAACACCGGAGCAACTGAAAGCGGATGGCTGTGCAAAAGCAAAAACGCCTTTCGCATATGCCGTTTATCAAGCTCCCGTTTTATTGTTGAAAGCGAGCCTTCAAGAGCATCGCTTCTTCCTTCCTGTATTTCACGGGAATATTTGGTGGTCTCAAGCAAATCAAGCAGCTGTTCAAGATTTTCCGCAGACGCCGCGCTTTTAATAAAGGCCGTCTTCAGATTTGCGCCCGCACCTATAATCATAGGCAGTATGTCTTCTTTTCTTGAGCCTTCTTTTTTCATTACAAGAAGTGTGTTTATGTTCAATAGGTCTATCTCATTCATAAGGAATGTTTTAAATACGGATGCATTTTTTGGAAGCGCTTCTGCAATCAAAAAAAGCTCAGTGTAATAATTAGAATCAAGCAGATTTTCAATATGTGCTAATGTTGTCCCGTCTTTCGGTGCAATATATGATTTCAAATGCGGAAAAACGCGCAAGATTAAAGGGTCTGAAAGTATATCATCTATTGCTTCTTTTTTCAAAAGAGATAATAATACATCTGATGATAGATTACAGCTCGGCATAATTGCCTGCCTTATCTCTTCTTCCTCAGCACCGGAATAAAAACCACGAAGAACTGTCTTTAAATTCGCAATATCCAGCCTTAAAAAATATTCTGTAATGACTTCTCTTGTAGCACCTTTTGAAATTTGCATAACTTTGCTGTAACTCTTTGATGCATTTGCATTAAGCGCAAGCTCTATCAAATCAGCGCCTTCATGCTTTACTGCAAGCTCATCAATCTGTGCCTTATATTCGCCATCACCCAAAAAATGCGATACTTCAGAAGAGGTCATCTTCAAAAGCTTAGGATAATCTTCAGGTACAATAAGTTTTGATTTCATGACTCTTACCCGCGCATTAAGATAAGGATTCCTTGACAGCTTAATTTTAGCAGTTTTTTCAGCAGTTTTTAATTTTTTCATAAAACAACACAAACATACACTTATTTGAATAATATCTCCGCAGTATCCTTTAATGTCTCTTTTTTCACACTCTCAAGAAGTGTTTCAAAGCTATTGTTTATCCGTATTGTATTGTCTGTATTTTCCACAATCACGCCGCCAAGCATGTCTTGTTCAATTACTTTAATTTTTGTTGCTTTTTTCACAAACAAAGCATCTTTTTTGTTGACATAAATCGTTGCAGTATCGCGTAATTCATTTAATGACTGCTTCAATAAAAATTCAACAAGAGGTTTTCTTGTCTTGTCATCTAAAGAAGCAATGCGCTTTTCAACGGTCTCGTATGTTTCTTCGATTATATCCTTTTTTGCGTCAAGCAATGGTTTTTTGCTTATTATTTTTGCTGAAGCTGTCTCTTTTCGCTCCAATGCGCCAACAACATCCTCTGTTTCTTTTTTCGATTTTAAGAGTATTTCACAGGCCTTCTTCTTTGCTTCCTGCAATATGGTTTTTGCTTCCGCTCGACCTTCATCTTCTATTGACCGGGCATTTTTTTCCGCCGCCGCCAATATCTCTTTTGATACATTTTTCAAACTCATATTATCATCTCTTACTACACATACGGTAATTCTTAAAAATAATGCGCCCCCGAAACTGCGGGGACTTCTTTTTTAAACTCGCTTAAGCGCCCAAAATCATGTACGCAATAACGAATCCGAAAAGAACAATTGTTTCCGGAAGAACTGTCATTATAAGTCCTTTTACAAACAGCTCTTCTTTTTCTGCCATAGCACCGACTGCTGCAGCACCAATGTCTTTTTCTGCGATTGCCGCCGCTATTGCGGACAACCCTATTGCAAGAGCCGCTGCGATTGCTGTTACTGGTTCTACCATATTATCACCTCTAATTTAACATTAATGAACATTATTCTACTCCTTTGCCCCGAAAGGCATATATCTTTTTCCACCGCCATGATAAAACTTCATAAAAAATTCAACATAATGAAGCCTCATTGAGTGTATGAACGGTGAAAGCAT
>JAUVEX010000100.1 GCA_030594585.1 archaeon
ATCAATATTGTTTTAAGGAAGATATGCATGAAAGGAAGAAAACTGTTATTCTTGGTTCTTGTCCTATCTTTTATGTTCTCGTTTTCCACAGCCCATGCAGTAACTTTAAGCAATGCAAATATTGACCCTGAAAGCCCTGTATGGCTTGAGTCAAGCACAGTGCAGATGGACTTTACAGTTGACTGCCAAAACAACACCGAAGTTCCGAAAGTATACCTGACACTCCCGGACACAACAATAACATCCATCACTCTTGATTCCGGCAATGCGCCATACATCGGAAGATACACAATATCGCAGGAAGGAAACTACCAGGCAAACTTCACATGCACTGGAAACGGCACAACCACAAGCAGCATAATTCCTTTTGAAGTAAAAAAGATGACACTCGACATAATTAGCCCAGACCCAGAAAATGATAATGTTCCAACAATATACCCCACAGGAATTATGGATAAAGAAAATGCAATAAAAGTTGCTCTTAAAATAAATGGCGTGTCAGTAAAAATAGAGGATGCTCCCGAATTCACAGCAACTCTTGTAGATACAAACAACAACAGATATTCCATTGATGTTCCTAAAAACCCACCATATGACCCAAACTTAAAGATATGGATTCTGGAAGCACAGCTTACAAACAAGGACATTCCTGCAGCCCTTTACAGCATTGAAATCACAGCCAAATACACGGATAGTGAAGGACAGGATCACACAATCACAGACAAATCATACAATTCCGTTCGTGTAAATCAGGCATTGATTGCAGTTATGCATTCACCAACACCCGGGACAAAACTCTCATTAAGCTCATCAAAAGAGCAGGAAATTCACATAGAAGTCCATGAAAAAGGAACAAGCTTGCCGGGTCTTGGAGCAACAAGCTTTACCGTAATACTTACAGGCGATGGGATAACAAAAGAGCTTCCAATAAACGCATTATCATATGACGAAAACTCAAACTATTATGTGCTTACAGTCCTTATTCCTGAAATGGATGAAAAAGAAGTTACTTATGACCTTTATGCTAAAGTCGCATATGGAAATTACAAACCGGCAGTCACAGAAAAAGTTCAGGTAGATTTTGTCCTGTCTGTTTCAGGCAGGCTGGCAGACCCAACAGGAAATGTATACACATCGCAAAACACAATGATAAAATTCATGAATAACAACACTGAAAAAACACTATCAATAAACGGTCTTGGGGATTACAGCGAATCACTTAAAGCAGGAGAATACAGTATAAAGATGCATTTCCCGCAAGTATGGCAGGTAAAGGTAGATGGCGTTGACATAAAATCAAGTTCAAGAAACCCCATAAGATACGACCAGTTCACAGGCAACCCGGGAATTTCAGGAATAAATATCGCAAAGCTTGTTGTGATTGAATTCGGCCTTCCGTTTGATAAGGCATACTTGCAGATACCCTACAATGATGCCCTTGTAAAAAACGAGAATATGCTTGAAGTATATGCATGCAGCTTATGGAATTTCGGAAGCAGGGAATGCTCTACAACATGGAGTAAAATACCCGTAAAAACAGACATTGTAGCAAATTTTGTCGAATTCAATGTAACCCACTTATCCGCTTTTGTAATCGGGGAGAAAATGGGGATATTTTTTGAAGGCGAGCTTGACGCAACAGATGTCTATTCAGGAGAGCCCGTAACATTGGAAAGCCGCGTCCTGGATGCAAAAGGAAATGGCGTTATAGGCGCTGAAGTATCATACGCGATTTCAGGAACAAGTCTTACAGGTAAGACAACAACAGGATCGTCCGGAGAATTCACACTTCTCATAAACACACCGAACACCGCAGGAAAACACAGCATAAACATAATTGCTGAAAAAGTCCCATTCTCAAAATATGAAGAGACATTTTTTGTCACAACAGAAAACAAGAAATCAATATCTTTTTTAGTTCCCGAAACAGCAGATGTGCTTCTTGACAAAGAAAAGAAAATAGAACTGACTATATTTAATACCGGGCAGGTTGACCTTACAAATGTAAAATTCAATGTTGTTGGCCTTAAAACAACATGGTATTCTCTTATCCCGACAATGATTGAGACCATAAAAGTCGGCGAAAAAAAGACAATAGACCTTCTTGTAAACATTCCTGAATACGACTGCATTGATGAAGGCTGCAAGAAATACTATTTCGTAGATATCCAATTAACATCAGACCAGCTTCATGAAGAAGCATCATTTACAGCCAAGATACAGACAAATATCACAACTGCCGAAAGCATTACAGCAGCAGAATCAGAGGGTCTTTCAGAAACATTATCCGACATCACAGGATATTTTACATTCTCAAGCACATCTGCAAACAGCACAAACACATATATTGTGATAACATTCATAATCATCGCCTTTGCAATGATAACAATCAAAAAGAAAAACAAATTCAAGGCAACCGGAAAAAGTTCAGGAAGATTAGGTTCTGTAATGGGCAGTGTCCGCAGGGAAATTTCACGCAACAGATAATCTTATAAAACTATTAAAAGAATATTGAAAGAACAGTAATTGCCACGCAATAAGTTTAATTTGGGGAGATAAAACTTATGAAATGCGAGGAACGAAAGTATGCCGAAAAATATAATAATATTACTTGCCCTTCTAATTATTATTGCCGCACCTAATGCATATGCGGTAACGCCATATGTAATTCTTACGCCCGGTGCAAGCAGCTCATCCTTTAGCGCAGGGTTCAACCAGACAGCCAGTCTTATAAACAATTCTCTTGCAAACAATTCAGCAATTGTATATTTTGACGACACAGATATCGCATCATCAAACACAACAATAGCATCGCACGCTCCGGATTATGTCTTTCTTGTGATTCAGCCCATAAATGCAACACCCCAGCTTCTTGATGAAGTGGGTGATATGCTAAAGACACTCGACAGCGATCCCTTCATTGATGTGGCTTGGGGAATTATTACCGGAAAAGACAATACAAGCGCATGGAATTTATATGGGAGAAGTATTGGCTGGGCCGAAGACCAATACGCAGTTTCAAATGCATACCAGTCATGCGCCGCAAACGCAGATAATGTATTTTCGCGGTTCACCGGAAACCCGACATACAACTACAATTACCTAAAAACAACCAAACCAACTGCAACAAACATACAAACCGCATTTGATAATCCGCAGTCATTATTTTATTTCTGCACAAATATCGTTGACTATAATATATACTCTGTATATGACAGCAATAATTGCTTTAACTCCAATGACAATGCAACATCAGTACACTGCAATGCTACAGCAATAGGCTCCGCACAAGATACGCTCTTTTTAAGCGACACATCCGAGTCCGGAAGAGTTTCAGGAACTGTATTCTCCCCTTGGATGCAGGGAAATAATACGAATGCACTTAAGAGTGTTTCATTCCCTGTAAGCATAATCTCAAACGAACATGCAGGCGCTGTTGTTGCTCCTTATTCCACAAGATGGCCAACAGCAGAATTCATAACAAAAAATATATTGACGCATGCAACTTCAGGCTCA
>JAUVEX010000102.1 GCA_030594585.1 archaeon
TACAGATAAAACCAGTAAAAACAATATTTTTTTCATAAAAACACCCCAAATTATTATTTGACCTATCCAGTATATATTATTTTTAAAGTCCTCCGTAAACTCAACACAATTATATTTTTAATTTACTAATTAAACACATGACTTCAATTGAAGAGCTTAAAACAATCTACGGGCAAAAAAAAGACGAGATTTCTTCCCGCCTTGAAAATTTCAAGCGCGTTTTTTCAATGACTAATGAAACTGTATTCTCTGAACTCGCCTTCTGCATATGCACGCCACAGTCAAAAGCGAAATCATGCGATTCTGCTATTAAAGGCCTTGTTGAGCGCGGGCTTCTTTTTTCAGGCTCAGCACCGGATATTGCAAGGCATCTTTTTGGCGTGCGCTTCCACAACAACAAGGCGCGATACATTGTCGCGGCAAGGGATTTTTTTACTCATGGCGGTTTTATCCAGATAAAGAAAACAATAAACGAGCAGGATGATGTTTTTGAGCTTCGCGAATTTCTTGTTAAAAACATATTAGGGCTTGGGATGAAAGAGGCAAGCCATTTTTTGCGCAACATCGGCATGGGGGATAATATTGCCATACTTGACAGGCATATTTTGAAAAATCTTCTCAATTACGGCGCAATAACGCATATGCCGAAAAGCATCAGCAAACACAAGTATCTTAAAATAGAAACTAAAATGGCCGAATTTTCAAAAACTGCCAATATTCCTTTAGCGCATCTTGATTTATTGTTCTGGTCAAAAGAGACCGGCGAGATATTCAAATGATTATATGGTTATTGCCTGTACCGGACAGATACTTGGTGCATCCTTGAGATCACATGAATCGCATTTTTGAGCTATTACGACTGCTTTTCCCTCATCATTCATTTCAAAACAGTCCGCGCAGAATGAAACACATGCCCCGCAACCTATACATTTTTCAGCATCAATTTTTAATGTCATAAATAATTACCTCCGTAAAAAGAATATGTTGTCTATTTGATGTCAGGATTTATAAATTAAACTGGATAAATGCAGAATATGTTAAAAATAATCGCAATCGGCAAAAACGCGCAATTTCTAAAAGACGCTGAAAACGAATATGTTTCGCGCATAAATCAGTTCACAAAAATCGAAGTTCTTGAACTTAAGGAAGACAAGTCAAAAACTCCAAAAGAAGTCATGAAAAAAGAAGCAGAAAAGATAAAATCTGCACTTAAGGGCGCAGATTATATTGCTCTTGATGTGTGGAGCGAGAATGTCTCAACAGAACAATTTACCAAAATTTTAAAAGACAATAAGGACATGGTTTTTGTTATTGGCGGGGCCTTTGGTCTTGATGAGACAATAAAAAATACCGCCAAAAAAAGAATATCATTATCAAAAATGACATTTACCCACCAGATTGCGCGCGTTCTTCTTTTGGAGCAGATTTATCGCGCGCAGACAATTTTAAACAACAGGAATTATCACAAATAATCTATATTGCGTCAATCTCTTCCAATGAAGCCATTATCTTGTGTTCGCAGCTTCCAATAAGATTATGTAACTTATCATCATTGGTTGCTTTTTTCATTTGGCCGATTCGGTCCAATAATTGCCTAAAAAACCGGATAATGTCGCCTTCAAGAAGGTTTGTATTTTTCAATATGTCAAAAATGCTGTCGCCATTATAACAAGGAGTCACAAGCGCTGTAATATTTTTAATCTGCTTGAAACGCGCATCGCCCTGAAGATATGGGTCTGCGATAATCTTTTTTCTTAAAATATTCAGGTCTTTTGAGGGATATTTGCTGTAAAATTCTGTTTTGCTCCTGGGCTCAAAACATATGCATGCAATAAGCAAAAACACCTGAAAATCATTTAAATCCTTATAGAACTCGGTTGCAAAGAGCTCGCCTGTAAGTATTTCATCCGCATATATGCGGGATGCAAATTTGCCTTTTTCTGTAAGCTTGTCGTCTTTTACATATCCTTTTTTTATGAGTTTTTTCTTGATGTTGTTGAATGTGCTGTATATCTCGTCTTTTTTTTCAGTCCTGAATGTTTTGCCGTATTTCTGAAAAGTATTAAAATTCATGCAAAGTATGCTGTCAATTTCTTTGTTTGTGTGCTGCTTTATGAGGTTAAGAACGGTGTTTACGGATAAACGAAACTGGGACATTATTGGCTCTGTGTCTTTTTCGGTGATGCCCTTTATTTTTTCGTAATTGAAATCCCGCCGCTCGATAACAGCATAAGAAAATCCTTTTTTGTCTATGCCCCGACGGCCTGCCCGGCCTGCAATCTGGAAATATTCCTTTGAATTTAAGTACCTGAAATTTATGCCGTCGTATTTCATCAAAGAATCAAAGCATACTGTTTTTGCAGGCATGTTGATGCCGACAGCGAAAGTTTCAGTTGTATAAAGCACATTTATGAGCCCCTGCGAAAACAAGTCCTCTACAAGCTCTTTTATTATAGGAATTAAGCCTGCGTGATGAAAAGCGATGCCTTGGGGCAGGGTTTGCCTTAACTGCCGTGTGGATTTTAGGCTGTTTATCTCTTTTGGAGCGTCTGAAAGTTTTTCACGGGCGTATGCCGCAATTTTTGGGTTTGTCTCAAACAGGTTTTGTCTTGCAAGGGCAACTGCGTTTTCCTGGCACCTGTGCCTTGAAAAGGTGAAGAAAAAACAGGGCAGTTGGTGTTTTATCTCTTTTATGAGCGATATGTGAAGGTTTTGTTTTGGTTTCGGACCTCTGAATTTTGTCCAGCCCATGCGATACTTGTAGGCTTGAGCTTCTATTTGTTTTTTTGTATCCTCAAGTGTTGAAACACCTAGTTCCTGATCATAGAATTTACAATCCAAAGGGACACTTCTTTTATCGTGCTTTACAACATCCACTTTGTGTTCCTTTATTGCCTGTATCCAAGCGGCAAATTCTAAAGAATTGGGTATTGTTGCAGACAGACACAAAAATCTTACATGCTTTTTTGAGAAAATTATGGATTCTTCCCACACATAACCGCGCTCAACATCGTTTATGTAATGTATCTCATCAAATACAACATACGATACAGCAGATATTGACGGGTCGTCTGTAAGCGCCATATTCCGGTAAACTTCTGTTGTCATTATAAGAATCGGCGCTTTCGGATTTATGACTATATCTCCTGTTATAAGCCCTATATTGTCCCTGCCATAATCTTTTGTAAAATCCTTGAATTTCTGGTTTGATAATGCTTTTATGGGGGCTGTGTATATGACAGTTATGCCTTTTTTTAGATATTTTTCTATTATGTAGTCTGCAATCAAAGTTTTCCCGGAGCCTGTGGGGGCGGACACAACAACTGAATGATTGTTCTCAATTGAAGCTATTGCATCCTCCTGGAACTTGTCAAGTGTGAGATT
>JAUVEX010000132.1 GCA_030594585.1 archaeon
AAGAAGCAGTGACCTATCTAAAAGAACTAACCCGTAAAGGAATCGTTCCGCACACAATTGCAATTGCAAACGGCTCCACACACGGAAACATTTACAAAGACGGTATGGCTGTGGCGCAAAGTTCAATAGATATTGAACAGACAAAAAAAATAGCAGAGGCATTGAAAAATGAAGGCATAAAAACAAGGATAGCGCAGCACGGGATTACAGGAACCCCTCTTGAAATTATTGCAACACAGTTTCCAAAAGGAGATATATTAAAAGGAAATGTCGGCACCCACTGGCAGAATATTGTCTTTGAAGTGCTTGAAGATCATGAGCCCGAACTTTACAGCAAAATACATTCGTGGGTTTTGGAAAACTATGCGCAGGAAGGAAAAACAGATGAAGAAATTTTCGGCAAGAATGCCAAATTCGCGCTTAAGGAATTCTATGATGATCTTAAAAACATAAAAGATGAAACAATACAGGCAATTGAATCAAAAGCATACGCAGACACAATATCGTTTTTCAAAGCTTTCGGCTCGCTCGGTATGGGAACTCAAATAAAATAAGGTGAAAATAAAATGAAAATACTCATAACCGGCGGAGCCGGATTTATAGGCAGCAATATAGCCGAAGAACTCGTGGCGCAAGGCCATGAAATTGTTATTCTGGATCAATTTATCTTGGGTTCTATAAAAAATCTGGAAAAAATAAAAGACTTAGTAACAGTTGTTACCGGAAACATCCTTGACAGAAAAACGCTTTTTGATGCCGCAAAGGGTTGTGAAATAATCTTTAATGAAGCCGCAGCATCGTCATCCCCTATGTTTACAGAAGACCTTACAGGCTCAGTTAAAATAAATGTCGAAGGATTTGTAAACATTCTTGATTCTGCGAGAAAAAACAACGCTCAGGTCATATACGCATCCACTTCATCAATATATGGCGACAATCCTGTTCCGCTTACAGAAGACCAGAGAATAACCCCGCCGAACTTTTATGCGGCAACAAAGCACGCAAATGAAGAGATTGCAAAAATATACACAAGCGTGTACGGAATAACAACAACAGGATTTAGATATATGAGTGTCTACGGGCCTCATGAAAAAGCAAAAGGAACATTTGCAAACCTGGCATCCCAGTTCTTGTGGTCTATGAAAAAAGGCGAAAGCCCCATAATATACGGTGATGGAACGCAGACACGGGATTTCATCCATGTGCAGGATGTCGTGCGCGCAAATCTTCTTGCAATGAATCTTAAAGGCTCAAACGCACATATCCTAAATGCAGGAACAGGAAGGGCAACAGATATGAACGAGCTTGTATCAATCATAAACAACGCGTTAGGAACATCAATTGCGCCGAAATTCATAGAAAATCCTGTAAAAAACTACATCCCAACACAGCTTGCAAGCACTGCAAAAGCAAAAGAAGTTTTAGGTTTTGAAACAAAAGTCTCGCTTGAAGAAGGGCTGAAAAAACTAAACGAACATCTTGACGCCGGTGGGGTTTAATCCCCAAAAGCTTTTATTTATTCTTTTAAGAACAATAATTACAAAAAAGCCGCGGTCGCTTAGCCCGGTAGAGCGGTGGTCTCGAAATCTTCACTCAAACATAAAACCTACGGGAAAACCACTGTCCTTGGACACGCAGGTTCAAATCCTGCCCGCGGCGCTTTTTGTTTTCAAAAAATTAAGATGCATTAATTAGAAAAACCATCGTATTGCTAGGGGATAACAAAGCTTCTTTATAGGCCGCATCACCAACAAAAGGAACTTCATTTTGTTCGTAATGTGTATTAATAATACCGGCAATTTCTTTTGCTATTTTTCCTTTTTCACGAAGACCGTTATCTTTTGTTCGTCTTTTATCGCCAATATGTGCTAGTCTGTCTAGATCAACTATATTTGAACCACTAAACGGATTGGGACCTGTGTATTTAGTAATTAAAGCCACTTTAGAACCCAATGGATATACTTGCAATCCATCTATAGAAAAATCAATTCCTGTCTGCACTTCAGATAACGCAGGAACAGTACCTGCAGCATATACTGTATCGGAAATATACCCTCCGTCTGAGGGAGTATTTACCGCCACACCCTCAAATTCAGTTACATCAGATTTAAGTCTATTGGTTTCGTGTATCTTTTTCAATAACGCATTTAACCAAACTTTACTATTTCTTCCTGGCCCTACATATACCATGTCATCTTACCTCAAAAATCATATTGTTACTATATAATAGTAGTTAACATATATAAATGTTTCGATGTTTTTATTCACTCCTTCTCCAAAATCTTCCCAATGCCCCTTACATGCCCTGCGCCAACAACAACCACAACATTGTCGTGTTTTTCCCCTAATTTCCTGATGTTTTTAGCCATGAACTTGTTCCTGTCAGCAACAAGAACCTTGTAAATCGCGGGAAATGCAGCTTTAAGCTCAACCATCGCATCGTCAATAAAGTCCTTTTCAGGCACTTTGTTCAAATCAAGCTCCTTTGATGCCATTATTCCGGGAAT
>JAUVEX010000008.1 GCA_030594585.1 archaeon
TATTCTGTGATACTTTCTGTTGTCCACTCATCAAAAGACCATGCATCTGTATTGTTGAAGCACATATAAAGCTCATCTGAAAATCCACCCATCTCATCATCAACAGACGAATAGAATGCAAGACAATAACCGTATATTGAGTTTCCGCTATTAAAGGTCATGTTCGGCTTTGCATAAAACTCAACATCAAAATTCTTTTTCCCGGTTTCTACAAACATTGAATATAAAAGATAGTCGTTGTAATCATCCCCGTCGTATGTAAATTCAAGAGCATTATATCCAAAAAGTGTATCGCTTGTAAGCGCATAACTGTTTGAATTCCAATCAATAGGTGTTGTAGATTCATAGAACTGCCAGTGGAGAGGAACAACAGAACAATTTTCTGTAACTGTAGTCTCAAAACCTCCGTTTGCAATCAGGCTTATGTTTTGCGAAACACTATCCTTGTAAACGCCGACAGTGATATTTGCCCCGTTGTCAAGAGAATACCATATTGAATCCGCACCAGCTGCCGAAATATCAAGAAGCGGGGCTCTATCCAGTGTAAACCCTGATGTGGGTGAATTTATGATTATTGAAGGAAGGGCGCTAACCAAAGCCCCAAACATCAATAACAGAATAAACAAAAACATTCCTTTTTTTAACATAGTATCTCCCCGGTTATTCTTCAGATTTATTGGTGCCCCGCGGGAAATTGGATTGGAGTTTAAGAAACTCTTTTTCCCGCAGGGCTTATTATCCTTTCTGGATAAACATGAATTCTTGATTTTCTTTCTGATTTGTGATTTTGTATTTGTCATTTGATCGCCTAGTAAGTCCCGTTCACCATGAAATAAATTGTGCCATTGTACTGTGCTGCGGCCGTCGAATTAGGGACTGTCATCCACCAGTAAAATGTCGTGTTTGTTCCTGAATTCATTGTGCTTTGCACTGAAAACCAATTGGTTGCAAGCTCTTCAACTGCTGCATGCGTTGTTGCATTCCAGTCAATAGTATCTGTAGATACATTGTAGTCCGGCTGTCCTGCGTTTGTAAGATTGGCTCCCTTAACCCACAACCCGCCGTCTGCATCATTTGAGTTCAAATCAAGTGTTGCATTGTAAAGATTGCCCGCGTTTCCTGCAGCAGATAGGTATTCGTTGGGATTGCCCACACCGAAATCAATAAGCGAGAACTGCAATGATAATAGAAGCACTTTTCCGATTTGCACTGTTGAATCCAGCGTTTCATTGTTCGCAGGAGAAGTGGATGTGAACTTAACATCAATCTCATAGTTATCTTGTAGTGTGCCTGTTGAATTTACAACCCATGTTACGGTACAATTTTCGCCCTCAGCCATGGTTCCGCATGATTTCGGGTTCGGCCCATCCTGTATATAAAAAGGCGTTCCCGACCCGACAGGTATTACCGTATCAGGCGTTGAGCCGCTGTTATTATATCTTGCAGTGCCTGAAACAACCCCGCAGTCATCTTCAAAGCACCACACAGTTGCGTTTATTGTAAAGTTCCTGTCTTTAGGAACAACCGTATTATCCGGCGGAGTGTTAAGTGTTGCGTTTACCCAACCGCCAATAGCAGTAACATTATAGGTGGAATAATCATAGCTTCCCGCGTTCTGCGATGTATCGTTTACAAGAAAATATACAGGATATTCTGCGGACTCAACAGGCGTTATGTTAAATACATAATAAAATGTCATTACACTTCCTTTAGTTAGTGTCCCGCCGTTTGAGGTATCCCATGACACCGTACCGCCCGACCATGTGCCTCCTTTCTTTTCAGCTCCTGTGGTAACATACCATATATCATCTGTTGTGTCAATTTCCCATGAAGAATTAAGCCCATCATGGTATGCTATATCTTCCGCCAAGATAAGCCAGATTGCATCCCCGTCATTTCTGACTGTGAATTCAACCCTCCAGATCTCATTCGAAGTCACATTTATATTTATCGTGGTGTTAATCCCGTAATCCGGAAGCAAAGTTCCACCTGTGTGAGTATCTGCTTGGCCCGTCACATTGTATATTGTTATGTTTGTCACATTAGGTATTGCTACTTTAGACCCTCCGCCAAAAGAGTCAAAAGATGTCGCATTGAACCAGAAATGTGTTGTGTTCTCGCCGAAATCCACATAATCAGATGTTTCATTTATGTCCCATGAAACGCATTCTCGTATTGCAAAGTTCCAGTCAGTGCAGTGAAGTATTTTGGAAATATTCATATTATTTTTTGGAAGAACCAAACGCGCATGATTATAAGCTAATTGAGAATCGTCAAGCGCAAGTATGGTTGTGACATTTCCAATATAATTCGTTGCAAAAACACTTCCTGAGATATCTTCCGGGGGAAGCGGGCCGGAATACTCTTGTATAGACTGCAAATTTATCTGGAGATTGTCTGTAATATTTAAGTCATTTATTGTAATCCATAAATCATTTCCTGCAGGAGAAAAAACTTCAATTGTGTAATTGTAATTTTTGGCAAGCTCATCTGTAACTGATGTGGCTGCAGCAGTTATATTATCCGAATAAACAATCTCACCATACATATTCTTAAGAACAATGCTTGTATTTTCAACAGTTCCACCGGTATTGTTTATGTTTGTGATGGATATTGAATTCACATTCTCAATTGTATAATTTACAACAACCTCAAATTTATCCAAATTAAACTCATGAAATCTTGTATCTGAATTTGTCGGCACCCCGCTTCGAAAGAGAGTGACATATCCTGTTATATTTCCCTCAGCAGAGATCGCATCAGTAACATTTGTTCCTGTAAGCGACAATACATGTTCTGTATCCGTCCCGTTCGCATCAAATAACTCGCCTGCAACCCACGAATCTGAAGAATAATTGTACCATCCAAGACGATAAGAATATACATTATTTATTTGCGGATTGTCATAGTATGCTCGAACATCAAGATAATCTATATCCCATGTATGGACCTGTGAATTGTCAACATTCTCATCATCAAATATGATTCTTACAAGACCGCTTGTGTCAATCAAATCCTCTACATTCGTGGTTGTCTCGCATGTATATGTCCCGTATGTTGTCTGCGTTGCAGGGAAATAAAGGCACTCCGGCTCAACCATGGCGCCTGCTGTAAAATTCCAAAAATGAAATTCAAGGCCTTCTGTTGTGCCACCTAAAACCCTTCGCGCAACAATGTTTATTCCTACTTTATTGTATGCGACCTCCGTATCATATTCAGGAACATAAAAATCAAAACCAATATTATCTATCTCCTTGCTCGCTCCCTCGCTGACTGTAGCAAAAAGTCCATCGCCTTCGTAATGAGTGTCTGAAATAACTGCATAAGTTATTGTGCCTTTATTGCTTCCGCCAATATATGATGTGTTTGGCGCATTAGCTATATGCCTTCTCACTTCCCACGAAAAATTCAATTGGTTTGCAGTAAATTCCGGAGCATCTACATTTGCCAGCACCCTTACATAATAGGTATTTTCAACCACAGAATCAGAAACATTTGTCCAGTTCATATACGTATTGTCTGATGCTAAAATATCGCTGCAGGAACCAACAATAAAACCGCCGGAATATAAAACCTGATTACAATAGGATGTTTCAATCCCTGATGTTATTGTAAGGTTTGCTTTTTTTTCATTTTGGTAAGATGCATTATAATAAAGCGCAGAATCATCTGTCAGGTTACATGTTATCTCTTCATCCCCTATCGTATCATCTGCATAATTCCAGTAGGTCCAACCATCTGCGCCGGTTGTGTTTTTTCCAAGGAATGCTGTTGAATTATAGAACGAGACATTATATCCTTCAACTGCGGATGCGGATATATTGTCAATTACTTTGCATTTTATTGTGGTGGGGATTGCGACACCCACAGGATTATTAGTAAATGATATGTATGCAACTTTCGACCAGCCCCAAACAGTGAAGCTTTTCGCATCTGTTGCATTTATCATGTTAGCCATGTCTTTTCCATAGGCCTTCCATGACACATCTGTGCCGGGCTCAACAGAGTTATTCTGCCACAAATAAGCTGATGTATTCGAGCTTCCGCCCATTGATGTCCATGATGTGTTTGCCCACACACCGGACTCGTTTGTAGATAAAAGCCATTCCTGCAAAAGATAATTATCCTGCCATGACGCAGATAGGTTATATATATCCCCATTATGGAAAATATCAGTCATAACGCCGCCAATCTCCTGCTTTTGGTTTGACCATTGAGGCGGTGTGTAATCTATCCTGAACAATCTTGTCTCGCTTGAATTCTCGTTGCCGACAGAATCTATGCATTTTACAGACCAATTGTGTAGTCCGTCCGAAATGCCTAAAACAGAAAGTGTTGTAAGTGTATTATTCAATGCGGTCGCATTTGACTTGTTGTAGATATCATCTAAATAAACAGAGCAGTTCATTGTGTCTGAAAGATTGTCTGTCGGCGTAAATGAAAAATACTGCATCGCCAATGCATTGATAGTATTATTGAGCGGCAGGTTCAATGATATCTGCGGATAAACCCTATCAACCCGAACATTCGTATGTGTACCATATCCTCCGATATTTCCAAGAGTATCATTTGCCAGAACCCGTACCTCATACTTAAGCGAATCAGAAGAGCTTGTAAAATCCCAGGTACAGTTGTAGAATGTATCGCCATTTGTATCATTGCACGCAGACTTCCATAATTCTGATGAATTCTCCCGGTATTCAAACATGGCATATGACATTATGCCGACACCCGTATCCGTAACCGTCGCATTGACAACAATCGAGTTTGCTGTTATGTTCGCAAAAACAGGTGGGTTGACCAGTGTGGACACAGGCCCCGTATTGTCAATCCTTGCAGTTCTTTGCGCAGTATCATTTGCGCCATAAGTGTCATAGGTTACACTCTTAAAATAACATGTGCTCTCCTCAGCGCAGGAGGATGTGGTTGTATTATACTTGCATTCCGGAGTTGTCCCTAAAACAGCTGAACATCCGGAGATTACATCCCAGTTTGAGCCGTCAGTTGAATTATAAAAAACAGTATAGTCCACACCTTCAGCATCCGCTGCTAAGCATGTGAGGTTATAGGTTCCTGCAATCCACACAAGGTCTTCCGCAGGTAAAGTAAATTCTGAAGAAGGCATGTCATTTACGGTAACATCAACAGATGATGAATGCTCTGTCGGCGCGTTTGATGCTTCTGTATGGCATCTGACAGGCCATACAGTACCGCCAGAATACCCGTCTGTTGTGACTGTAAATTCATAAGAGCATTCTGAACCTCCATGAGCCATGTTGCCGCAGGAGTGATTGTCAACAGCTGTTGTGAAATTACCAGATGTTGTGTTGATATTAGACCACCCACCATCATAAAAAGATTCAACCAACAAATAAACACTATTACAATCCCCGCCATCATCCCAGCAGGATACTGAACAGTTCTGCGCGTAATAATTATTGTATCCCGATTCATTTATCACCAGATTCTCTGTCGGTGAAATCATAGTGAGGTTCAAAAAAGAGTTTGATGAGGATGTCCAGTTTATGCCGGGATAAGTCACATTGTCATTTCCTGCAAGATCTTCTGTCCAAAGGACCGTCCAGTCATATACTCCGTCATAGACACCGGCATATGTAGCAGAATAGACATCATCCCCTGATGATATGTCGCAGTCAAGTCCTGTGTCAAGAAGAGTCACATTAATGTTAGATCCCACAGGAAGATCTATCTCCGCTTTCACATAATCTATGCCGTAATTATCAGTCACTGTAACATTAAGGCATACTTGTTTGTTTGTCTCTATCAGGCTTACATTTACATGCTCTCCAGAAACTAAAGGATTTGTATTGTCAACAGTGTATGATATGTATGTCTTGTTCACCTGATTAAATGTATCGTTTGCCCAGTAATCTATTGTCTTTACACCCTCACTCCATCCTGTCGTGTTTATGTCATCTGAAAGTATGGTCGATATATTTGTTGAACCGCCGTCAATAGAATACCATGATTCATCAGGCGCGCCATAGATATCTGTTACTGTCAGAAGTATGTTGGTGCCTGCGAAAATATATGAATTGTTTTCCGGCGAATCCAGTGTAATAATTGGCACGGAATTATCTATCGTGAAATTATTGTCGCCTGCATCTGTTCCTGTGCCGCCCCGGCCATCTTCAGCTGTGCAGTTCACAACAAATGTTGTTCCCTCAAAACTCCCGGAATCCCAGTTGTATGTATATGCTGAAAGCCCTGCTGTTGTGTTCACACCCACAGGATTCCATGTTGCCCCCCCGTCAGATGAATAATTGAATGTCACATTCTTAACTTCATCAGTAGGATCTGTATCTACTGCATCTGCCTGTATAGTTATGTATCCGTTCTCATATATGCCGGCAACACTTGGATAGGTAATTGTGCAAGTCGGATTATCATTTATAATATCAATTGTAATGTATTGCGCCTGTTCAGAATAATTTATATGATTAACGCTGTCCTCACAGACTGCGCGGAACCTGTTGTCAACACCGTCTTCCTGGCCTGAATCAACATCCCAGTTGCATCCGTAAGGCGCGCTCGAATCATAGCATGCCAACGACCAGCCATCCATATCATCATAATACTGGAATGTAATATTCAAGACACCGGAACCTGTATCGCTTGATGTCGCATTAAGTACCATTGGTGTTGATGTTATATTATCATTTGCTATAGGGGTGTCAAGAACGCACAACGGCGCATTATTGTCAATGCCCGCATAATACGCAGCAGGGGACCATGACGAGTTGTGGCCTACAAGATCCTCAACGCTGCAGCGGATATAAACATCTGTATCATCCGAAGGCAGGGTCCAGTAGCAAAGATTCTCATACGCCGAATATGCGCAGCCGGATATATTCAGCCAGTCTCCTGAAAGATTTGTCTGGAAAATATATGATGTTGCATTTATTCCCGCAGGTCCCACATCGCCGCCATCGGTGCAGTTTACAGTGACATCAGTACCAAAAAGCCACTCACTTTCTGAAAATCCGTCTATGCTGATAAAAGCTGGCGCGTTCGGTGCGTCTGTATCGCATTTTACAGGCACATCCATTTCCCTATCTGTCCAAATTCCAGCATTATAGCTGTCATTTGCCCACACATGCGTCCAGTTGAATGTCGTGGATATTATACACTGCGCATCCCAATAATATGAATCTCCATCCTTTACTGTCGACTCATTCACCCCATCAATTGTAATATATACGGTATCTACTGTGTCGTCATCAGTCACATTCACATTATTGAAGCGCACCCATTCGCCCTCCTTAAGAAGCGTCACATTCGCATAAGGATACTCTACAAATATGTTCGGGGCATAGTTCTTATAGGATATATTAAGGCATATTGCATCAACATATGTAGAATCCGGTTTTGCCCAGTCGTCATTTAATATCCTATACCAGAAATCCTGGACTTTCGAAAATGTCCATTCCTGCTTGTCTGTGTAGTCATATGTGTGGTATAATGGGCCTCCAGAACTGCCACCGTCCGGCATCTGGTCTTCATATGTGAATGGAACATTGCCTGTAAGGTCATAATATGCCTCTGTCATGTGTGTTATAGTTGTTGAATAATATGTTATGGCAGATTCCACAAAAATCATATGGCCTATAAGGCCTGTGGTGTTGTATCCTGTTGAATATACATCTTCGTCAGGACCAAGTGTCGTATATGTGCTGTCAGGCGATCCTATTGCATTTCCGAGGTTTACTCCCGAGCCTGCTGTTGAGTTGGCGCAGGTGGTACCGTTTGTGTTGTAGTCGACATCAATTACTATGTTTGCGCCTTCTATTGCGAATAATTCCTCAAAACCAGTTTTATTGCATTTAACATTGAAATTCTTATACCCGTTTGATGTGAATGACCTGTTATACTCATACAGTCCCTTTGTAGAATTCCATGTCATCGCTTCCGGCCCGCCTGTCTCAAATTCAATGCTGCACGATGCACCGGTTATGGATGCGCCGGATGTTGTGTTTGTGTAGTTTGCGAAAAAGAGTACCTGGTCATTAGGGCCGCGCGTCTGTCCGGTATATGGACCTTCAAGGTTTGTCTCATCCCAGACAGTAAGGTTTGAGTTTGATGTAGACATAAATGTGGTCATGTTTGTATTATTGAATACAAGGGTTCCTGTTATGTTGTCATAACTTACGAATGTGCATCTGTCGCACAGGGATCCGTTTTCATATATTAGGACCGGGTCATATGTCCAGTTAAGATTATAAAATGTTATCCTGGAGTGTGTGTCCATCTCCTCAAGCTCATGTTCATGCCCCTCTGATATTCCAAACAGGTTTGACTGAAATATGAAATGGCCGTACAGGTCGTGCCCTTCGCTAAAATCTCTTGTCCTGTAGCAGTATGATTTGCCGTATCGCGTATCTTCCATTATGATGTTTTCTATCGCATATACATCAACATTTGTTAAATTGGTGGTGTCGCCGTCAAAGCTTCCTGTGTAGATTACGGAAAACTCTCTTGCATCTGTTGTGTTATCATTGGCTAAAGGAGAATCATCAACGCATCTTAGATACCACTCATATTTGGTGTAATTTATTGTGCTCCACGAAAGTGTCTGAGTCACACCCTCCTGTATGTCTGAGCTTGAATTTTTAAGAACACCGTCAATGTAAAGCTCGCATAAATCAATGCCTGAAGCCGCATCTACAGCATTGTAATGAAAATATATTATGCCGTCATTATCACCCGATCGGTTGTTCGGGCTCATGATATTTATCTGTGGCCCTACTCCATCCTGAACCAGAAAATTCTGGTTTGATGTATTTGTGTTTCCTACTGTATCATTTGCCCAGCAGGTGATGCTGTAAGTTCCGAGTGTCGTGAAGTTCCCTTTTGCCACGATAAAATCCTGTATATCTACAGACTGGTAAAGAAGTGTGCCGTTAGGGTATGACACATTTGCGATAAAAGTATCAATATAGAAATTATCTGTCGCTATGCAGCTGAAAGTGACATCATCATCTCCTGCACTTACAGGTGTTGGGTCTATATCATCAACAGAAACAGCTGGTTTTAATGTATCCACAATTATCGTAAAGTTTGTTGAGTTCCACCCATACCTTTCTGACGAGCCAACACATTTTACATTCCACAGCCCTAACTTATTCGGGCTTAAGATCTCAAAATTATCAAACATGTTCGAAACATCACTTGTGACAGTCGCATCAATTTGCTCAAGAGACCATATTCCTGAAAAATTTGACCAGAACTCGCAATAATCTATACCTGTATGTATTGGCGTATAATTGAAAAAATTCTGTGATACTGCAGTCATATAATAATCTGCCGGGGGTCCAAGATTCACAACAGGATCTACAATGCTGATTGTAACATAACGGGTTTCTGCCACCTCAATATTTCCAGACCAGTCCTCTGCATATACTGTAAAGTTATACTGCTGCCCTTGTAGAAGACTAGTCTTATTCTCAAAATAATTATCGTCGGAATTTCCGTCAAAAGTCTCATTCACACCATTCCAATCAAGAGTCACATTTTTTAAGTAAGTATCTATCACAGTGACATTGATATAGATCCAATCATTCAGAGCATATGTATCATTTAAAGGTGTGGGCAGTTCATAGGCTATTGTCGGCTTGTTCGGGTCAACTGTGACTGTCCTTGGAGTTGTTGAGTTAGAATTGCCTGAAGTGTCATTAAGCCACACATAATATATGTATGTTCCTTCTGAAAGAGATGATTTCGTAAATGAAGTATAGCTTCCCGAATATGTCTGCGTCTGGTTCGCACCATCCCAGCTTAATGTAATATTTACCGGATTGCTTTCAGTATGCGTCACATTGATTATGACAGTAGTAGATGTCTGGTTATAGTCAGGTATAGGTGTCGGATCAGTATAATCAACAGTAGGAGCCGCATCATCAACTGTTGTCAGCACCTCCTGCATTCCATCAAGCACGCTCGCATTGTAATGAAAGGTAGAATTATCCGTTATGTTGCAGGTTATGGACTCAACCCCCAAAGTATTGTCAGCAAATGACCATTCTGCTAATCCGCTTGAATTAGTGGTGTTTATGCCAAGAAGCCCGGTCTCATTTGAATAGAAAGACACAGGATAATCCTGTATCCTGTCAGTCGTGTTGGAATCGCGCACAAGACAAGTCATAGTGGTTGTCTCCGACTGGTTTATTGACGACGGCACAAGGGATGACTCGTTTATCTCCGCCCAGCCCCACACATCAAAAGACAATTCACTAGTCACATTCTCAAGACCTGATGTATCATTCGCATATATTTTCCACACAATGGTTGTTCCTGCAAGAATAGACGAATTTGACCATGAAAAATTGGACGAGTTTGTGGTTCCTGTCATTTGCGTAAAAGACTTGTTCTCAAACAAGCCGGTCTCGTTTGTCGAAAGCCACGAATATGAAAGCCCGAGGTTATCCTGCCAGTCTGCGGTAAGGTTTATTGTGTCTCCTGTATGGATGACATCAACATAAGAGTCTGCACTTGTCTGGTTCTGGTTTGAGTATTCAGGCGCATAGACATCATTTGCAGTAAAGTTTGCTGTATCATTCGCGCTTGTATCGTTCCACTGAAAAGCAGTAAGATTGTAAACGCCGATTGCATCGTATTTTCCGATAGTCCATGTATCATTTATAAGACCAAAAACAGTTGATGTGGCGTTTTTAGGATACCCCGAAACCATCGTGCTATTCGGATATGTCAGGTTCAATGTAATGTTAGTACTAGAAAGCCACCCGGAACCGCTAACCCCCACAGTCTCGCCCTGGTTGTATTCTGATGAGTTTGTCTCAACAGACGCCTCGGTGGGGCCCGATGTGTAGTTCAGGTCAAGGTGGAGGCTGTCGATGTAGAGGTCATTGTTGTCTTCTGTAAGGTCTGTGTTTTTTACTTCAAAAAGATATCTTACGCTGACATTTGATATGTTGCCGGAATCAAGATAATCCGTGATATTGCACCTGAAATTATCCCCGTTATCAATCGGAACATTTCCCATGCACACATCCATATAGCTCCCGCTTGAATAATTATATACCTGGACATGCCCTCTGTAATACTCGGCACCAGTACCAGCAGATACATTATAGAACCATTGAATTGTGACTGCCGCATTATCTATGCTCGTGACGCTCTCAACCCCTGTGTCCCACCTCGCATCAACTGTTGTCTCATTTGTTGGTGTATCTCTTTCTTTCACAAGTATGGCTCCGTCAGCATAAACCCCGTCATCTGAAGAGATGTTGTTTGTTATGGCCCTGTTCGCCTGTGCATACCCTGTATAGTTTGCAAAATCAGGATCATCCGGTTCAATAATATAATAACTATAGGTCACATTATAAGGTGATGATACTCCGTAGGTCCAGCCGAAATCAATAACCTCACCCCATGACGGCTCATTGTTGAAAAACTTGCTCCATCGGGCTGTTGGATACCTGCTGGTGCCGGCGGATGCAACAGGATACATCGTCCATGTTGTGTTGAAAATGGACATTCTTAGTTGCGAAGCATACATCCAGAAGATATGAGGAACATTGTTTGAATCAAGAGCAAACGAAGGTAAGGATTGGGCTGTTGAAGAATCAGGATAAATATTTACCCAGAAAGACCATCCAAACGATGTCCTGTTTGAGTATTTAATTTGTGTCTTTAACACGCTTCCAGAATCTTTCCCGGACCATGCGGCGTGGATGTTGTCAGAATCATCAACTGTGGCTGTTATGGTGCTTTGTGCATAATCGGATATTTCCTGAATATTCACCCAGAAAGACCATCCCGGTGCTGTTTTGTTGGAATATTTTATCTGAGAGTTTACAGTGTGTGTTAAGTCTGTTCCGTGCCACAGAACATGAAGATTGTCTGAGGAATCAAGGACAATTGTCGGTTTTGACTGCGTGTGCGATGAAATCAACTGGATGTTTGTCCACGAAGACCATCCTGACACTGTTTTGTTAGAATATTTTATCTGAGTGTTCGCATTGCCTGCATCGGTCCCCTCCCAGACAACATGGATGTTTCCCGAAGAATCAAGAGCAATTGAAGGATAATTCTGAACATAACCAGAGATAGGTTGCATATTTATCCATGAAGACCATGACGCACCAGTGTAATTCGAATACTTTATCTGCGTGTTTGAATATCCTGTATCCGTGCCCCTCCAGACAACATGAAGATTATCATCGCCGTCAATCGCAATTGAAGGATACATCTGGTCATAATCACCGGCATTTTCAATGGGCCCGCCCCCCATGTCAGACCATGTAGCACCGTCATCTGTTGATTTTGAGACAAATATGTGATAATAGCTCGCGCTTTGCTTCAGGTAAACAAAATAAAGGTTTCCTGAAGAATCTCTCACAACCTTCCTTGCATTGCTGTTTGCTGTTGCAAAAAGAGACTCTGTCTCTGAAAACGCAGGATCCGCTGGTGTGAGTATGAATGTGTATTCTTCGCCGGGAGTCAAGTCCATTAGTTTGACCCACTCACCAAAACACTCGCGTGTTTCAAAGTTCCAGTCCTTGCATTTGAAAAGCTCTTCGCCTTTTGCAACAACAGTAACATTCGCTTCAGTAAAATCAAGTTTTGTAGGGTCAATCGCATAAATCTCTACAACACCGGTTCTGCCGCTTTCAGGAACATCATCAATTCCAAGTTCCATGAATCCGGATATGTTAAGGTCAAGAAATGCTATTTTTTCTACAGGACCGGATTCCGGAACAACTTCAACGGATTGCCTCTTAGACGCGTCCAAAGAATGCATTGCCATTGTGCCATTCTTTGATGCACCCATGCCGTTGATGATAATTTTTGCTTTTACTTCCTGTCCTTTTGCATCTTTTATTGTTAACAGTTCCTGCACGATTGTGTTGCTTGCGTATGTTGAATTCGCACCCGTGTTATTAATCATAGGTTCCTTTTCCGTATCTTCCACCGACGCGCCAGTTGCATTTGGCGTAGTGAAGTCTGCTGTATAATTTGCCTCTTGCTTCAAACCCAAGGAAACATTTTTGGTTATGTTTAAAATCACGACATCAAACCAGATAGAAGCAATTGATGAAAAATTGTCTTTTGAAAGATTCACAGTGTACCTTCCCGGAATTGAAAAATTAGGGCTGGATTGAAACTGACCGAAAGAATCAGTAGCCGCGAGTTGGCTTAAAATAACGGATTGGTTTTGATAAACATCCAGCGTAAAATTCGTGCTGTTGGGTCCGAATACATTTACAAAAACTGGCTCGCCTGCAAAATTGGTCTTGTTTTCAACTGAGACATTAAAAATATCAAAAGAATCGGCATGAGAAAAAACCATAAGAGACATTGCAAATGCTAAAAAAACAATTCCAAGTATTGCCGTTCCCTGCGACTTCCTTCTCGAGCAGCCACAAGAGTTTTGTATCTCTCGCTTATCCATCAAATTACCAATTCAAGGCTTATGTCTTATCTCCCAAATAAACCCTGAATTGAAGTTTAAAAGCCCTAATAATAAGGCTAAAACTTTATCTCCCCCTAAAATATGTTTAGAAGCATTGCAAGCGCAATCCTTTAAACAACCAATGGACCAACACGATGTCAATCCAGCAAACTCCAATCCAATAATTTCTAAGAACAGAAAACTTTATATAGTCATGTCTCAATGTCTCGATATAACTGGTCAGTAATGAAGAACAAGTAATCATTATTGATGTTTCAGCCAATATAAAGATTGATGTTGATACAGAAAGACATTAATATATTGAGATAGTTACATAGTTTTATCACATAATAATAATACAGAAATACATAAAAATAACAAGAAATTGCTATATTAAGAATAAAACACAAACCAATGCTTATGAAAAAAATAAAAACACAAAAAGAATTACTTCTTTTTTTAAGTCTGGTTTTTGCATGGCTTCTTTTTACAGTTTCACTTAAAACAGACACACCAATTGTCATAATATCCTCGGATTCTATGCATCCCGCACTCAATGCAGGAGATGTGGTTTTTGTTAAGGAGGCAGACATAAACTCTCTTGAAATTGGAGACATAATTGTTTACAACTGCCCGTCAAAAGAATATCTTTGTGTAACTGAAAACCAACTCATAGCCCACAGGATTGTGAAAATAAACAAAACGCACGGCATAAAAACAAAAGGCGATGCAAACGAAAGACAGGACCGCTGGCTTGTAAGATTCTCTTGGATTAATGGAAAGATGTTTTTTAAGTTGCCTTTTGTTGGAAAACCCGTAATTGCATTGAAACAAATAACCGGCGTTCTTTAAAGAAAAAAAGGTGCGAGTCACACTGGAAAGCCCAGTCATCGCAGCATAAAATTTAACTGAAACAAATCACATGTTACAGAGAGGTTCATTCTCTACACATGTACCGTCATATGAGTCGAAAACACATTGGCCATTCCCGTCAAGCCTTTCTTTTCCAAGGTAGTTGTCCTCATTGTCCCAGTACATATATTCAACTCCGCCGGTTCCCGGATTGAGCTTCTCAAACACCTGTGCTTCTGCAAATAAACACGGCTCAAGATTCGGGTCCGGTGCCGAAGATGCTGTTGTTGCTACAACGGCCATTATAGCAAAAGCCAATAGTCCATATATCAATTTTTTCATATTTTAAACCTCCGTTGAATGAATTTGAATAATATTTGTTTTTAGTGCATATAATATTAACCATAATGGCGTTATAATCACTTTTCAATCAAAATATAACATATTATTTATAAGTAATCAAATAGTGTCACTTTTGAAAAAACGGATTTTTTAAGAAGATACAAATTAAAATAAACCTCATGTGCCTTGCAATTCCCGGAAAAGTTATTGAAATTTCGGGCGAAACAGCAACTATAGACTATGGCGGAATCATTAAAGAAGCCAAAATAAACCTCGTAACTCCTAAAATAGGCGATTTCGTAATTGTCCACGCAGGATTCGCAATAGAAATATTAGATAAGAAAAAGGCAGATGAAACAAAAGAATTTCTGGAGAACATTAATGACAACAGATAATATACTTACAAAAATAAACAAACTTGCAAAAGAAATAGGGCGCTCTGTAAAGCTCATGGAAGTCTGCGGCACACACACAAACGCGATTGCAAAATACGGGATAAAAACACTACTTCCTGAAAACATAAAGCTTGTCTCCGGTCCCGGCTGCCCTGTGTGTGTCACGCCCCAAAAGACAATTGATGAAGCTGTAACTCTTGCGCTTAACAAAATCCCGATTGCCACATACGGTGACATGATGAGAGTTCCGGGAAGTGAAGCATCCTTAGAGACTGCCAAACAATCCGGCGCAGATGTCTTTATTGTAGAATCAACAGTTGATGCCCTGCGCCTAAAAAAAACACACCCAAACATTGTATTTCTTGGTATTGGTTTTGAGACAACAACGCCCATGAGCGCTTGGGGCTTAAAAAACGGCCTTGACATATTATGCGCGCACAAGACAATACCCGAAGCCATGAATCTTATTGTTTCAGACCCAAAAAACGAGATTGACGGATTTTTAAATCCGGGCCATGTATCTTCAATAATCGGTCTTGAACCATACAGAAAAATAAACGCCCCTCAGGTCATAGCAGGCTTTGAGCCCGAAGATATCATGCAATCAGTCTTAATGCTTCTGCGCCAGATAAAAAACAACGAAAAAAAAGTAGAAAACCAATACACCCGTGCTGTGAAAGAAGATGGAAATCCAAAAGCAAGACAACTTATAGAAAGCGTCTTTGAAAAATGCGATGCAGAATGGCGCGGCCTTGGGGGTATTCCTGAAAGCGGGCTGATGCTGAAATACAAATACATTGAACAAGACGCAAGAAAAAAGCACGCAGATATATTAAAAAATATTCCAAAACCAAAAGAAAACAAATCATGCCGATGCGCGGATGTCATCATGGGGCGAATAGATCCAAAAGAATGTCCATTGTTTTCAAAAGCATGCACTGAAGATAACCCTATAGGCCCTTGCATGGTTGGTGCTGAAGGC
>JAUVEX010000096.1 GCA_030594585.1 archaeon
GTCTCTGCTGTTATCTGTGCCGTCATATAAACCCCAGTATCATAAATTCATGCTTTTTTTATCAAGAAACGCATACACGGCCTTGTGTGTCATGCCGTCAAGAATCATCTGCACAGCTTCATTTGCAATCTGGACATTTCCCGGAAGGCCTATGATACTTGCGGTCTTGCCATAAACGCAGATTTTTGTATCGGTCATATCTTCGATTTTTTTTCTTATGGTTCCGCCAGTGCCTATTATTCTTGATTTATATCTCTCAACTGCCTTTTCGTTTTTGTTAAGCAATAAATCGAGGTCGATTATATGGAGTATGTATTCGTCAGTCTCAAGCACAAGCGCCTCGTCAGGTGTAAATCCCCGTCCCATTGCCTTTAATATATCTGCAAGCTTCATTTGATTTAGCGGGTCTTTTGCGCTGTAAGTTATCTCGCCGTCTGAATTGATGTCTATTCTTGCGCCAAGCTCATCTTCAAGCTTTTTCTTAGTTTCCCCGCTTTTGCCTATAATGACGCCTATGCGCATTTTCGGTATTTTCAAGAATCCGTCTGTCATGTTTGTGTCCCTTTATCTTTTGTTTTCAAGAATAAATTTACCTGATAGATTAATATATTTGTTCTTAGATGTGTGCCGAAAGAAATATCTTATGCATCCATTTCATAAAGCGTTTTTACTTCTTCTTCGCTTAAAGCGCGGTTGAATACGCGTACTTCATCGATGATGCCGTTGAAATACCCCGTACCGAAAGCAGAAAACCTACCTATAGTTATATTGCTGGTTGATGACGTTAGAACCCCTTGTGTAAAACTATTGTCTTCCTTATCTTTGAGCCCATTTAAATAAACCCGAAGAATTCCATGTGCCTTGTCATAAGTTCCAGCAATAAAATACCACTCATTTGATGAAATTGATGTATCTCCAACAATGCTGTGATCAGAAACACCATCTGAAATGACAAATCCCAATTGTGGTACTGCCATTTGTATTCTCCACCCACCAGCTAAGTCATTCCTATAATCACCAATAAGTCTGGATTCTGCACCAGTTCTTTTTGCCCATAAAGCTACAGTGAATTCATTTGTAAATGTTAAACTCATATCATCCCCAACATCAATATAATCACCCACACCGTCAAATTCAAACGCATTTCCTAACTTGCCAGAAACACTGCTTGTATCCCCAAAAAGAATTCCGTCGTTTTTTTTCTCGCTTGAATCTTTCGCAATAGTTCCGGAACCTTCATCAAAAGCCCAGTAGCCAACAAGCGAGGAGTCAGAATCAATGTCTTTTTTTATGTCTCTTTTGTATGTTGTTTTAGATATTTTTCCGGACGCAGATTGAAATGAAAGGCTGTTTGTGGTTTGTATGTTAGGGTATGCAATTTCTACTTCTTTTGACTTGCCTTCTTTAATATCGCCGTTAAGTGTATAATTTGCAGGTATTCCATTTACATAAATTTTTAATGTGCTGTTGGCGAGTGCGCCCTCACCACAATTTCTTAAATAAACTTTGTTAAAATTTATTGCATCGATGCTCATGCACGAACTTACTTTTGCTTGAATGTCTTGAATATCTCCGCTAATGCTTTCTTGAATATCTCCCTGAGTGCTTTGAACCCAGACAAATGTGAGACCAAATGCTGCCACAGTCATCATCAGAAGAAGAACTATTGCTATAATGGGGGTAATTCCTTTTTTCATAACCTTTTTTTGTTTTTTTAGTATATATGTGTTTTTTACACACAGAAGTATTATTTTAATCAGTAATTCTTTTTTTTACATATTCGTCTTCGCATTCAACACCAAGTTTCCTGAAATAAGCACACAGGTTTTTTATATCCCGTAAAAGAAATTCATCTGCATTTGGCTGCTCTTTTAGAACCCCCTGCCCAACATCAATGATTATTGGTTCGCCTTCAAATACTAAAATATTATATTGGCTCAAATCCCCGTGGACCATATCTGCTTTTTTGTATATTAATTCATACTGTTGTATTATTTTTTCAAGCATTTCTTTTGGGTTCTCAATTTTTGTGTCTTTAAGCTGGGGCGCGATACCTTCATCACCAATATAATCCATTACAAGCATGTTGTCAAGAAACGCATGCGGCTTTGGGGCAGAAACACCCACATCATACAGTCTCAATAAATTGGCATATTCTTTTCTGCACCAGGTGTATACAATTGCTCTTTTTGTGGGCTTTGTTTTCGCAAATCTCCTGTCGCCTTTTATGTATTTCTGCATGTTCTTGAAATTAGATGCCGTTATCTTGAACACTTTAAGAATTAATTTTTTATCGTTGTTATCGGTTACAAGAATGATTACTGATTCTTTTCCTTCCTTCAAGACTCCGATAAGTTCACTGAAAGCACCCTTTTGTTTAAGCTTTTCAATTGTCTTTACTGCAAGCCCGTCAAGTATGCCTTCAACTGTTTTTCGGTCATCAGTATCTTTGCGCGTGTATGTCATGCTGTCTAGTTTGCACAGCGCATATGATAAATGTTTTGATTTAAAGAATAAGATTAAACATCCAGTTCATCAAGATATTTGTTGTTTTTAAGCCAGTTTACCTGACCTTTTCTGTATTTGTAGATGATGTGCCCTTTTTTGTCGCCCCCAAATTCCCAGGGCGTTACAAGAACAATATCTCCAATATGGAGCCAGATTCTTCGTTTGTATTTTCCGGGAACCGCGCAAATGCGTATTTTTTTATCAGAGCATACAACATTTGTCCGCCCAAAACCGAGTTTTGACTCTATAACACCTAAAACTTCTCCGTCTTTTGGGACTCGTGCCCTTGTGACTTCTCCTGTGTCTTGTGGTCGTTTATAATATGCCATAAAATCATTCCTTAAGTAGTATCGTTGCTCTTGTAAGTTTTTTGCCGTCTTTCATTCCAAAATCAGCATAACTTGTTTTGCGTGAAAGCTTATAAATACTTTCCGCTTTTTTAGCTGCTTTTTTAGCTGCTTTAAACGAGCCGACATAAAGGTCTTTGCCGTTTTTTATGGTATCTTCTTTTACAATAAAGGAAAGCTTGTCTTTTTTAGAGTATGATTCAAGCTCTTTTTTTACAAAATCATATATCTCTTTAAGTGCTTTTTTTGCCCGTATCTGGATTACTGATTCATAATATCCGCCATGTATTCGTGAGCATGAGGGGCAGGTTGTATTTTTAAGAATAAATTCTATTGTTTTTATCTTGTCAGGCATGTCTTTTAAAGCCACAGAAACAGGAATTATAGCCCCTCCAAAATCTTTTGGCAGTTCAAAATCAATATTAATCTTTGTTTTTTTTGGCATTTTTATGTTTTCAAAAACAATGGAGTTTATTAGCTGCGTGATGTTTTCGTATTTTATCCATCGGTTCTTTTCCGTTGCCCGCCCGCATTCACAAACGAGAACTGTGATTTTCGCAGGAGCATCAATCGCCTGCGTTGTTTTTTTAGAACACTCAAGGCAAAGCCCGTTAATCAATTCTTCGGCTCCAACACCGCATTTAGGGCAGAATCTTTTGAGTTTCATAACCGTATTTAACTAAAGATTATTTTAAATGTGCTCTAGCGCACATACTAAAAAATAGTCCGAAAATCATTTCTTTTTCTTGTGCCTTTGCGATTTCTTTTTCTTTTT
>JAUVEX010000031.1 GCA_030594585.1 archaeon
GAAACATATGCGTTTCTAAACCCGTATGCATCGCTTATAAGCCCTCCAAGAAGTGCGCCTAAACTTCCTGCAATCGCATGCACTGAATGAAACACTCCAAGAAGGGTTCCTTTATTTTTGGTTTTTGAAATTGTGTCCTGCAGATATGCGGCCAAAAGAGGGCCTGTGGATGCGCCTGCAAAAGCCCACACAAATTTTACACCCATGTACTGGAAAACATTTATGGTGTTTGCAAAAAGCAATGGATAAAATATTCCTGCAATTGTACCTATTGTGATGAATCTTTTCTTACCATAAGTTGCACTTAAGCGCCCGATGTATATAGAAAGAAGCGCGAAAAACACAGCACCAACAGAATAAGTAAGGCCTATAAGTGCGGTGTTTTCAGTAAAGCTTTTTAAGAACCGTACTTCAATCGGCGCCAAAAAATACCCGCCAATCATTGTAAGCGTAGATATCGCGGTAATTATTGCAAACATTCGCATGTTTTCATTCATGAATGTTTAAGAGTCGCGGGCGGTTATATATTTTGTCTTCTTGATAAACAATTAAGACCCCACCCACTCCGGCCTTTCAGGAGGTACATCTGCATTTAGCATCTCTCTCCATTTCTCATCAGTCAATCTGTCATCCATTGGCCACGGGAACTCATAATAGCTAAACATCGGCCCGACTGCGAGTCCCACTCTTCCATCTTTTGAAGCATGCGCAACAATAATCCAGTCAATTTTTCCTGTCCCGACTTCTAAGGCTTTTTTGGTATTTGTCTCAGTATGAACATCAGCAATTATTGTTGTCTTGAATGCATCATCCTTTCCCTCAAGATTCCTGTGTGTCTTAACACCAGAGCCAGAAGGCTTCTTGTTTGTCTCAACAGTCAGTGCAGAAGCAAGATCTTCAATAATCCTGTTGAACACAGAATCAATATTTTCTATGTAATCATAGTCCTCTTCACTTAATGCCTGCCCTTCAAGCTCTTTTTCAGAAATATCCTGTAGTCTTGCCATCATATCACGGCTCTGCCCTAATGATGTTTTAACATCCTCGGTCAAGCAATTCTGCTCTTCTAATCCTTGTATCAAAAATTCAGTAATGTATTTTGCCCTTGCATAAAGCTCAGGGTTCGGCTCAACATATCCGTAGTATTTTGATTGTATTGGCCGAGGCCCAACAGAGGTTGTTCCTACCATCATAACCGCCCTTGTATAACTCTGCTTTACATAAAGAATTGTGTCATGCCTTAGCTGCGCCCAGCTGGACAATGCTGTGATTAAGTCCTTATCCCTCCAGACTTCAGACCTCATCCAATTTGGATAACCAGCAGGCTTTTCCTTTAAGACCGGCTGAATCATCCATAGCCATGTATTGTACAGGTTCTCTGTCCATTTTCCTGTATCATAAGACTTTACCAGGTTTTTCATTTCCTGATTTTTGGCATCGTACTCACAGAAATCTGAAATTTTTTGCTCTGACAATATCTCATCTGCTTTTTTTGAGCCCAAAGCAGACATCACATCCAGACCGGTTGGCATGAACCTGCAAACACCATACAACTGTTTTTCATCAAGCCCGCCGCACATTCCATAAGAATACATCTCCATTGCTTTTGAACAAACTTCATTCCAGTATTTTACTTTATCTTCATCCATATTGCTGCATGAATAATAAAATTCATCCGGCTTGCTCAGTTTCTGGAGGGTTTTCCTGCACGTTATTACTCTTTCATAATCTTCTGACTTGGGATTAACTCCGACATTATTGTAAACCATATCTGACAAGACATGAGAATCTAATGCATATCTTTGCCCAATCAACCTTAAGCCCTGCGTTGTATCTTTCAGGTTTCCGGCAACATCAAACTCAAAGCCGCCAAGAATTTTCGGCCCTCTTAATTTTCTAATCTCAGTTTGCATGTTTTGGGTAATTTGTTTTTTTAATTCATTTTCTTCATCAAACTCATAATCAAACAATTTGAAAACCGCGGTGTCATACTCATAAAATGTCAAATCATCTGAAGCTCCTGCAAAAAAGCCGGTAACAGTGTAAATCCGGTTCCACAGATTCATCACATCTGCGCTTTTGACAGCATCGGTCAACAATATTGCCTGTTTTGTCCATCCTTCTCCTGTTGCCTTAAATGTCATTCTTCCAAGCCACATCATTGATTTAAAATACTGCTTTAACTCTTCCGAAGAAGTATAATGCCCTCTTGGAACATACTGGGAGTAATCCTCGCAATAGCATTTTTTGATGCAGACCTCTGTGTATAGCTCCTGAAACTCCCAAACCTCTCCTTCATAGCTTACCTTTCCTTTAACTTCCTGGTTGCATTTATAATCCATTGAAGAAGGATATAATCTGTCGCTGCAAACTTTAGGACAGTCCTTGCTGAACAATTCATTCTTGAAAAAACCTTCGTGTTCTTCTATTCTTTTTATCTCCTGTTCAACTTCATTTTTAACCATACCCGGAACCCTGAATTTAGGATCCAGAAGTTTCTTTGCAACAGAAAGATATGCAATGTTTCTTCTTGTCAACTCCTTTAGCTCTTCATCTTCAAAGCCGTTGTACTGCGCCATTGACATTTCAATTGTTGCATCCAGAAATTCGTTTAGCATGGGCATGAGTTTGTTTATTTCAATGTTTTTCAGCAGTTCATTGAATTCAATATGGAACAGGTGCAAAACAGAATCAGTTGTGATTATTATCGGGACCCCGTCTTGATCATATTGCGGCACGCCTTCTAACTCATAGTTTCTTGCATTGGTAAGTTTGCTGTATGCATTTTCAAAACGGTCATAATTTCCTTCAACAATCACAACGCCGTTGTCCAGCAAGGTTTGCTTTTGCTGTTCTGTCAGTTCCAATTTAAATTTAGCGGAAATATCCCTATCATAATTTTCCGGCAGCTCTGCCAGCGGCAAATCATATTCCGGGTTATTGTATTGTGATACACTAAAAGAATAAACAGGCGCATTATAAGACAATGATGGCTCTTGTATTTTGCCGGAAGTATATGTTGCTATCTTTTCTCCATATTCACCGGTGCAGGCTGAAGCAAAAATTATAGAAGTCAAAAGCACAAATAAAATCAATTTGTTTGTCATAAAGAGGTATTTATTCATCCCTACATATATAGTTTTTATCAACCAATTTCACTTCATCAATCTTGTAGATTCCTGTATCATCAGACCATATTTTCTCTGCAGAAACAACAGTCATTTTTTTACGATACACAGGGCAGTCAAGGACAAGCGTCTCAAACTCACCGCCTTCACCCCCCATATGAATCCCAACACGATTATTTATCTTTTCAAGGTCTTCAATTGCTTTTTTGTCAATTGTCCGACCAAGCCATGTCGCATCAAGCCCGTCTGCTGCAACAGCTGTTATCATCACAGAAAAATTATTTTCGAGAAGTTCGCATAAATACTCTTTAGGATTTTTACCCCATAGAGGCGCTATACTTTTAAGCCCGTGCTTCTGGCAGATGGCATCAATTCTCTCCTTTTGGTACTTGCTTGCAAGAGCTCCTGTGACAATACCGTCAACCTGATGCTTTACTTTTACAATCAAATCTTCAAGATCATCAAGCTCTTTTTCTTTTTCACCTTTAGTAGTTCCTTTGATTAACGGGATATTCATGACTTTTGCGATTGTATCAACAAGATGGATATTCGGGTGGTGGAACATGTAGCTGTCGGTTCGTTCAGGCGTCATTGAAAGCAGGTATTTTATTTCGTGCCCCTGTTTTTGCATCACATAAGCTGCATAAATGGAGTCCTTCCCGCCGGAAACAAGCGCTGCTAATTTCATGAGTTTAAGTTAGGCGCTAATTTAATAAATCTGACGCGTATTTACATTCATGGTTGAAAACGCATTTGCAAAAGAGATTTTATCAGTAATAACTGATGAAAATATGATAAACTACAATCTGGTTGAGCACATACAAAAGCTTCGCGAAATAGTTTCAAAGCACCCAAACTCTAAATTCGCAGCGCATTTCAATGAGCTGAATGACACAGAAATTGAGGCAATGCTTCGCTTTTGCGAGCGCCCGCACGGCAGGCATCACATAGCAGAGCTTGAAAAGATGATGAAAACATACGAGCCAAATGATGTACTTCGGGTTTTCTTAAAGCACTTTTATGAGCATGATGGCAAGCGCCTGGTGCATACAAGAGACTTGAAGCACTTATTTCGTTGATAGTTGTAGTTTACAAATCGCAAAAGCAATAGATAAACTATATAAATCATCTGTCATAATATATCAATATAAGAGGCATTGCAAACTATGCATTGCTTTTTGGTGTTTCCTGTGTCAAAAAATAGTATTTTTTCAACCTCAATTATTCTTGCAATGGTTATATTTTCCGGTTTTGTTTTTGCAGAAGACGCTATTGAAATAGACATTTCTTCTAAAACAGATGCGACATTTTCAGGAGAGCCCATAAAATACACAGCACTTATTTCAAACAATTATACAACGGACTTAAACAGTACAATATTTATTGAAGGCGCAGACAAAAGCGCGTGGATAACCTTATCGCAGCACGACTTATATCTTAATACTAGAGAAACCAAATCTGTTGATTTTTACATAACCCCCACATACGGAACCGCACCGGACAACTATCCTTTTGAATTTAAAGTTGAGACAGATACAGGTGTTTTCATAAAAAAATTCGTCGTATATGTTATGCGCAGAGCCGAGCTTGAGCTTACAACAATCAAAAGTGAAAAGGAAATATACGAACCCGGCGAGCCTGTAACAATTATTGCGGGTGTAAAAAATATTGGCACTCTTGATTCAGGAATAGTTTCTGTTGATATTCAGGTAACCGGAACAAACGCAAACAAGACAGATACAATAGATTTAGGAACTATAAGCATAAAAAAAGAGAATACCGGATCTAAAGAATTTTCATTTGATAAATACACTGCAAAAGGCCTGTATGTGGTGTCTGCGACAGCATACAATGACCTTGGAGAGACCATCGGCAAAAATACAACAACATTTACAATAACCGAAAAAGAGATATTCAACACAAAAGAGTCAACAGACAGTAATATATTCTACAAGACCGTGGTCATTGAGGGCAGAAACACAGGAAACAGCGAAGGCGTCCTAAAAATCAGCAGGCCTCTTTTCGGTTTTGACTGGCTTTATGTGTTCACCGAAGAGCCGAAAAGAAGTTTTGAGACCGGAGACAAAGAATATGTATGGGAATGCACACTTATGCCGAATGAGACATGCACTGTTGAATACAAAGTAAATTACTGGATGTATTATGTTATTGCAATCCTGTTGATTGCGTTGTTCTCTATTATTTTGGCAGAGCTTGAGCGCCCGCACATAGTAAAGAAGAATTACAAAAAGGGTATTGAGCACGCCATCCATATTGAGATAAAAAACAGGAGCAAAAAAGAGCTAAAATCAGTAACTGTAAAGGATTTCATACCTACAGTTTTGCAGTTTGTGGAAAGAAAAGACACACTCAAGCCAACAACAAAAAGAAAGCACAAAAATGGAACAGAAATCACATGGAAATTAGGCCAGTTGAATCCCGGCGAAGAGCGGGTAGTATCCTACAGGATAAAGCCGCTTTTGGATGTTGTGGGTGGAATTGAGCTCCCGGAAGCAGAAATAACGGCAGTGGATAAAAAAGGCAAGAAATACACAGGAATTTCTGCGAAAGTCAGCATGGATTAAATATTTTTCTAAGAAATTGTTGTCCCTTATTTTGAAATCTGGAATATATTCTATCTAAATTGACAAAAACAAAGAAATCTTTAAAATATTTAAACATTCAATAGACGATACTTATTGTCTGTGTTTTTTACACAATCCCGTCGTAACTCAATGGTAGAGTGCTTGGCTGTAGAAAAGTACGCGCATGCGCGTGTGCTTCGGATTAGCGAGTATTCGTATATCGTTTCAGTTACCGAGTTGTTCCCGGTTCAAATCCGGGCGACGGGACTTTTATTCTTGCTGAAATATAACCCGCAATGCGTCAAGAACCAACTTCAATTGACACATCTTTATTGGAAATCTTCGTAAGGGCGATTTCTAATTCCTTTATCTTGTAAGAGATATTTTGATCAATGCTGCGCAGGTTATTTTCCAGCTTATGAATCGCCTGTTTTTTATTTTCCATCTGGTTTTCAATATCCTTAAGTTTTTGTTTTGCAGAATCTATTTTTTTGTTTAGTCCACTGTCTTTAATTTTATTCTCTATCTCTTCAATCAATTTTCGTGTTTTCTCGTACTCATCCAGAAAATTGTTTAACTCAGAATGGTTTTTTAGATTCTCTATCTGTGTTATGGTTTTTTGTTTTTGCTTGTCTTTAAGATCTATTTTGCCTTTGTCAATAAGGTCTTTTGTGTTTTCAAGAATCTTGTCAAGTGTCTTTAACTTTTTGTCAATCAACACGGCCCTGAATGGAAATTCAATATATAGTGCGAGAGTCGTGAGACCTTCTTTATCAAGCCCGATGCCATACCTTCCGTATTTCTTTAAAGCTTTTGTTAAAGGCGAAAACATTTGAAGAACATTTCCTTTAATCCTGCCTGCCCGGGTATCAAGAATTTTCAATTGCTCCAGAAGTTGTTTTAATTGTGCTGATTCCCTGCCATCATTTAATTCATTTAGCTCTTGCTTAATCCCCTTTTCTTCATTTCGCAATTTTTTCAGTATTGATTCATCCTGTTTTAGATTTTCATTTTCGTTTTTTTGGGCTCGTATCAACTCTTTTGTTTCCTGAATGGTTTCTCTGGTTGTTGAAATCAATTCTATTTTGTTTTTGTCTTTCTGCAATACTTTTTGACTTTCGTGGGCAATAGAGCCTATGGCTTTTAAATTGCTGGTGATTTCTGTTGTCTCCTTTGCAAACAGCATATTGACAAAATAAATATTTTTCTGTGTCTCTGCCAGCAATCCGGCAGTATTTTTGATTAATGCCTTATAGAACTCAAGCACATGCATAGTGTCTTTCGCATCCGGGAAGTTTATTTTGTTTGTAAATGCGTGGGTTTTTCTTATAAAAGCAATCCTGTTATCCAGTGAGAATTTTTTTGCCCGCGTATCAATAATCTCTTCAGGTTTTGCTTTTTCCAGGTTTTTAAGATTATTGTTCAGTTCTTTTAAAATGGATTCTATCTGTTCAAAAGAATTTTTTGTAGCCTGATTTATTGAATCCAGAAATCCTGTTGTTTCGCTTTCAAACCACGCGTCTGTTTCACTAAAATTCAGGTTTATTTTGACTGGTGTTTCTTCAACAACCTCTTTTTTGCCAAACAGTTTCTCTAAAAAGTTCATTGATATACGATTATCTGTGCGATATTTTATAGTTTTGCGCCCGAGTTGTTCCCGGTTCAAATCCGGGCGACGGGACTTTTTTACAATGAGATACACAGAAGATTATGATTTTTTCGTCTTTAGTAATTATCCTTGATCAAACACTTAGTGTATATTTTTCTCTTTTCATCAGCAGTTCAGTTGTTGGTGTGGTATATACGATAAGAGAGCCTATTTTTTCGGTTGTGTGATTTTTTTTACGGTAGTCTCCACACACGCGAAAGGCATCTTTAATCGATGTGATATTTTTTGTGCCCCCCCTTTTTGTTTTCTTGATGGGTCTTTGCCCTTCATAAGTTGCAATGGTTATTTGCAGGGCGGGTTCATCTTTTTTAGAACCGACATGAGAAACACTGGCTCGTCCCATGGTCCAATTATTTCTTTGAAATTTGTAGAGTTCTCCGGGCGTTATAACTTGAGAATAAATTATGTCTGGGTTTATATTTTGATTAAAAAGTTGTATGCCCCCACCTAAAAAAATATCCCTGCCTAAAATAGATTGTACCTCTTCGGCATTTGAGCCTAAAAAATAAATATTCATATAACTCATAATCTATCAACAAGGAGACAAACTTTAAATATTTTTACCTGAAAAGTGGTAAATATTACTAAAATATCTTTCTATGGATTCGCATAGCCCAGTTATATAAACACATAAAACAAATAATCTTATCCGTAAAATAATTGCCGGGGACATATGTATGCAAGTTGAAGATATTTTAAGCGAAAGTTTTGATTTTTATAAAAAACAAGCAGTTGTGCTGATTGTGGCCACTGTTATTGCGGCAGTGGGTTGTATATTTATAATAACTATTGCACCGCTTTTTTTCGGAATTTATTATATGGCCTTAAAGATAATAAATGGCAAAGAGATTGAGATTAAAGATGTTTTCAAGGGATTTGACTATTTCTTTGTAAGCTGGGCTTTGGTTATATTGACGGCAGTCGCTGTAATGCTTGGGCTTGTTGCGTTAATACTACCCGGTTTAATACTAATAGTACTTTTTCAGTATGCAATACCTATTGCAATAAATGAAAAAACAGGCGCGATTGCGTCCCTTAAAAAAAGCTACCAATTAGGGCGTGAAAGTTTTCAGTTTTCAATAATGCTTGGAATTATCATGTGGGTGATTAACGCGATTGGAGGGGCAGTTTCTGTAGGGTGGATATTGACATACCCCTTCTCAGCAATATGCTTTTCTTTAGCATATCTTAAACTAACAGGACCGCAAAAAACCAAAAAACCACAAAGCTTATAAAGCTAAGGGTACTATTTTAGTTAATCTGGCGATCATAGCGGAGAGGCCACACCCGATCCCGTCTCGAACTCGGAAGTTAAGTTCTCCTGCGATTTGAGTGGTACTGCCTTTGGGCGGGAACCTCAGGACATTGCCAGGTGCTATTTATTATATGCTTGGGTGCTTGTTAAAAGTGACAAAACTTTTCAATTTGGTTTCGTATAATACATACCCATGATTATGTAGTAATATTCAATTGCCCTGGTGGTGTAGTTGGTTATCATCAGAGACTGTCACTCTCTGGACCCGGGTTCAAGTCCCGGCTGGGGCGCCAAAATGAAGAACACAAAAAGACACATGCCTTTATAAGCCTATTGGGTGTATATGTATCGTGTTAAATTTTGGGCACAAAATAATAATTATTGGTGGGCCCGTAGCTCAGTCTGGCTAGAGCACCGGGCTCTTAATACGAGGGTGAAGCTTTTAACCAGACGGTCATCTTCCATCTGTAGAAGATACCCGGGTGTCGAGGGTTCAAATCCCTTCGGGCTCGCCAACAACAAAACAGTTGTTTTGTAAAAAACGGCAAATTAGATATAACATGGGTTGTTTGGCCTAAATACATGAAAGCGCGTGCGCTTCGGTCTTTTGGGTGAACCATAGCCTTTTCGACTACGAAAAGGGTAGGTGAGAATCCCTTCGGGCTCGCCAACAAACATACAAACAGAAATACTAAAAAAATGAGTTGCATTTAATTGAAAGATGAGGACATACTAAAAAATCACGAACTTGTACCAACGCACGAAATTCTTGATAAAAAAGAAGCAAAAAAACTTCTAAGCTCATTAAATATAGTAAACGAGCAGCTTCCTCGGATATCTGTTGATGATCCGGCTGTCGTAACTATCGGTGCTAAAGCAGGCGATGTTTTAAGAATAACAAGAAACAGCCAGACCGCAGGAACAACAGATTACTTTCGGTTTGTCGTAGAATAATTATTTGTTCGCTTCAGTTTGGAGCAATGTGTGGGTGAAATAATGGAAATAGTAAAAA
>JAUVEX010000083.1 GCA_030594585.1 archaeon
AACCTATATTAACAACTTCATCCTATACAATCATATGCCAAAAGATACGACAACAATCCCGTTGGGTCCCCAGCATCCTGCATTGGTTGAGCCCGAATACATAAAACTGGAAGTTGACGGGGAATCAGTCATCAGTGCCGAAATCCATCTAGGCTATCTTCACAGAGGAATTGAGGAATTGATGCAGCGAAGGAACTACATCCAAAACATTTTCGTTGCAGAGCGAATTTGCGGAATCTGCTCTGCATGCCACACACTCACATACGCAAGTGCCGTAGAATCACTTCTTGACATTGAAGTCACAAACCGCGCAAAATACATAAGAACAATAATAGCGGAACTGGAAAGATTGCATTCTCACCTTTTATGGGTCGGTGTTGCAGGATACGAGATAGGAATTGACACTGTGTTTCAATACGCCTGGAAAGACAGGGAACACATCATGGCAATATTAGAAGAGATATCAGGAAACAGAGTAAATTATGCTATGAACACAATCGGTGGGGTCAGAAGAGATATAACAGACACACACACAGAAAAGCTTAAAAGCATCATGAAAATAATAGAAAAAAGATCGGAATACTACAAAAAAGTTTTTGCAACAGATTCTGTGATTCTTAAAAGAACAAAAAACATTGGTATTTTAACAGCGCACGATGCGAAAAAATATTCTGCCGCGGGCCCGCTTGCAAGAGCATCAAATATAAGGTTTGATATCAGAAATGAAAAATACGCAGCCTACGGGCTTGTGGATTGGACTGAAATAACAGCCGCCGGCTGTGATGTTGCGGCAAGGGCAGAAGTAAGAATAATTGAACTTGAAGAAAGCGCAAAAATAATAACTCAATGTTTAGATCAAATGGAACACGATCCTCTTGTAATACGAGCGCCTCCAATTGTTCCTGTGGGTGAGGCAACCTTTCGTGTAGAAGCCCCAAGAGGTGAAATATTCTACTATGCAAGATCAAATGGCACAGACACACCTGAAAGAGTAAAGATGCGCCCACCCACATACGCAAATCTCCTTGCGCTTAAATCCATGCTTAAGGGCGCAAAGCTCGCGGATGTGCCGATAATAGTGGCGTCCATTGACCCTTGCTTTTCATGTACTGACAGGGTAACTGTGCTAGACACCAAAACAAGAAAAGAAAAAATACTAACAGAAAATGATTTAAGGAAGTTGGGTAAATGAATATAGCAGAAATATTCATATACCCCGGTATTGCTTTTCTCATACTCACAGGAATTCTTCTTTCAGGAATACTAAGAAAGCTTGCAGCAAGAATGCAGTCAAGAATAGGCCCCCCCATAATTCAGCCATTATACGACATCTTAAAGCTCTTATCAAAAGAGAACATACGCCCAAAACAGGCAAAACAAGGTTTTACACTCTGGCCGGCAATATCTTTAGTCTCTTTGATTGTTACAGGGCTTATGGTGCCTATAGCAGGGATAACAGCACTTGGTGCAGGCGATATAATTGTTATCGTATACTTTCTTGCCTTTGGCTCATTTGCTGCATACCTCTCTGGCTTTGTGTCCGGAAATCCCTTTGGAGCTATTGGCGCTTCAAGAGGAATAATGCAGATGATTTCCTATGAGTTTCCATTCATAATGGCTCTTCTTTTCCCTGTTGTTTTTCTGAATACATTATCAATCGCGGAATTAAATGCAATGCAAATTACAACAGGCATATGGAACATAATGCTTTTCCCAATTGCAGGTGTTATTTTTTTGCTCGCAATGCTTGCAGCCCTTGAAATTCCGCCATTTCATATTCCTTCTGCCCATCAGGAAATTGTCGGAGGATATTCTGTAGAATACACAGGCACGCGGCTTGCATATCTGGAATTAGCGCATATGGTAAAACTAGTTGTAGTGCTTTCAATTGCCATTGCTGTTTTTCTTGGGGGCGCAAACACAATATATGTTTTTGGGGCAAAGTTGCTGGCTCTTATTTTTTTAATCACTCTTGTGCGTGTTTTAATGGCGCGCTTAAGAATAGATACAGGCCTTAGGTTCTACTGGGCGCTTGGATATATACTTATCGCAGACTATGTCTTGAGGTTATTGTTATGATGAAACTTGCAAAAGAGGCAATAAAAAATATGTTATCACCCCCGGCCACGAGAAAATACCCTAAAATAAAGCCTAAACTGCCTGAAAACTTCCGCGGCAAAATAGAGCATTTTCCTGAAAAATGTACATACTGCGGGCTTTGTGAAAAAAACTGCCCGTCAAATGCAATAACTGTTGACCGTGAAAAAAAGACATGGGCTTGTGATTACGGAAAGTGCACATTCTGCTCGCAGTGTGAGGAAGATTGCAGAAAAATAAACAAGTGTGCAATAAAACTTACAAAAGATTACGAACTTGCAAAAAAGAACAAAAATTTCAAGGTTTAACAGATTATTTTAAAAATTAGCACGCAAATTAAAATAACATGAGTAGTCAAACAGAGATAAATAAAGGAAAAATGGCTGTAAGCCTAATAAAAGAAAAGTCATTCAGTATTATATCCTGGGAGCCTGTTTTTAGTGAAATTAAAACAAAAGAGCTTTTATCCCTTCTTTATGCAATAAGAAACGCACTAAGCTATGCGGGCGAAACAAAAAAACTAAGAGGCATGGTAAAAGCGGGCTTTGTTTTCGCAGTCAGCGACTGGAAGAAAAAAAGAAAAAAAATAAACGAAGACATCCTTGTTGTTGGCGATTCGGCAATAAAGGCAGCAAATGACTACCTCAAGAAAAACAAGATAAAAGTTGAAGATTAATTTTTATTGTTGGTGAATTCTCGTACTAATTACAACCATAAATCGTTATCTATGTGTACTATCCCGTTTTTATTTCCTCCTGTTTATTTTCCTTTGATTTAATTTCCTCATAGTTCAATTAAGAGAAAGAAAGTATTTCAGGATATTACATGATTGATGCATAATCCAAAACATTATTAAATCATTCTTCTCTTTAGTTTATGAATATGGTTGGAAAAGAACTGGACTATTTGTTTGTGCTAAAAGCACTGGATGAGATATCATTTAGTGTCGGAAAAAAACTATTGGTAGATTTTCTTAGAGGTATAAAAAACAACAAATCCATAGAGAGGAACTTCCTATCCTCAAAAGAAAATTTCGCAACCCTAGCCTATGACGAGGAAGAACTCAACGCAATGATAGACAATCTCATCTTAAATGACATGATTAAGATAAATTCCATCAGCGGCAAGAAGTTCTGGAAAGTGCTGGAATTGACTGAAAAAGGAAAAAAAGAAATAGACAATCCCACCCTCTATAAAAAAAAGCTATCCTTTAACTTTAAGGAAACCCCTACGCAAATAACCAAAAAAGAGAGTGAATTGTTTGAAAAATTCAGTGATTTTCTTGACTATTTCAATGATGAGCAGAAAAAAGTAATCATAAGCGGCAATAAGCACATATTATGCCTTGCAGGAGCAGGCTCGGGAAAAACAACAGTGCTTACAAAAAGAATAGAATTTCTGATAAATCACTGCTCTGTTAACCCAAAAAAGATACTGGCAATAACATTCACCCGGAAAGCAAGAGCTGAAATGATGAGACGGCTTAAGCATTTGAATGAAGTCAATATTGAAACATTCAACTCGTTTTGCGAAAAGATTTTAAGACAGCACAATAACCTGGTTTACAACAAACCCGTCCGGGTCATCAATTACAGGGACAAGATTGTGATGGTCACAAGAGCGCTTTTAAGCCTGAACATCTCCCCGAAACAGGCAACAGACACCTATTTTAGCCATGCCCAGAAACAAGGAAAAACCACAGAACAGCTCCAGAACATATTCATGAATGACTGCTTCTTCATCAGGGATTACTACAAGTTCAAGAACAAGTCTCTAAGGGACTTGTCTTTTGAAAACATTGGCAAAGACAATAAAAAAAGCGCAGAGTTGGTATTTGCAGTCTGCAATTATATAGAGTCATACATGAAAAAATACGGCCTGCGCGATTTTGCAGACCAACTGGTTGATGCGATAAAACTGTTTGAAAATCACAGTGAATTAATACCTGGATTCGAGCATGTGCTTATAGATGAATACCAGGATGTCAATTCAACACAGATAAAGCTTGTCGATATTCTTGAGCCCCCCAACCTGTTTTGCGTGGGAGACCCAAGGCAGTCAATATACGGATGGCGGGGCTCAGACATAAGATACATACTGAACTTTGAGGACAAATACCCT
>JAUVEX010000035.1 GCA_030594585.1 archaeon
GTGGATTTCCTTTAGAATCAAAAACTGTTATTGTTCCATCTACAACATATGTTGGTATTGGGTTCAGAATGGGTTCCGGTGTTGCAGTGGCTGTCGGTACAGGTGTTTGCGTAGCTGTTTCATTTGTGATTATTTCCGAACTATCATCAGTTGCGTAGGGGATCATCTGTATTAGATTTCTTGTCAATTCACCGCCAGTTATTACTTCGTGGATACCACAAACAATTCCTCCAATAAGAAGAAAACCAATACCTAATTGAGGCCCATCGCCGAGTTCATTCCATTTCTTGTCGAAGTTGTCTTTAAGTCTTTCTTGCCAAATACCTTGGAATTTTTTAACATTTTCAGCATTTTTTATATGATTGGTAATAGAAGAATCAGCTACAAAAGCATATGCTCTTGAATTTATAACTTGGTTTTTTAAAGATGTTTTTAAAGAATGGCATTTTTCTGCAATAGCTCTGTAAGGATCTGTATCTTTTGCATTGTACCAAAAATACATTCCTGCAGCAACAGGTGGTACCATATAGGGCACCGTGTTTGAAGCATATTTTGCAGCATTCCATATAGCCTCTGGCAATTCTCCTGCTTTTTCAGTTATACGTTCTAATGTGCTTGGGTTTTTTAACGCTTCATTATATGCTGTTTGAGGTGTTGTTATAGGCGGAAGATTCATATTAAGAGAATGCATAACTAATGGGGTTTCCTTCAAATTAGCTCCATTTCCTGAAACAACACCGTATGTGTCCATAACACCACATTATTTATTGGTTTATTTTGTAACCATTACTCGGTTATAATACCCCTATAAACTTATAAACCTTTCTTTTTTGTTACTAATCAAAGAATCAACAAAAACTCACGCGAAATACAGTTTTTGAGTATTTGTGCAAACAAGCAATCAAACTGAATTAAATATACTAAAATATAACATTATCTATTGGTTTTTGATGTTTAAATAAGTTGTGATAGTACATTTTGCATTTTTGTATGATTATCATAAATCCGCAGGAAACATGCGGACTTAAATCCTGCGGAGATAACCCATTATAAAATAATAATTTCTTTTTCGAAGCAAACACATATTAATCGTTTACGCGCAAATAATATCTATGGATAAAAAACGGGTTGTTCTAAAGATTGATGCGGAAAATAATTCATTTAAGCTAGAGACCCTTAGGGATGAAAGAATAATCGGCCCTATTGACTACGCAATTGCTGAAAACATGAAAAAAAAGACATATGTAAATAGGATACATAATAGCAAAAACCCGTTTGTTTTTGGCTGCGGCCCTTTTGCAGGGAGTGAAATACCTGGAACTGCACGACTTTCTTTTTTTGCGAGATCCCCTATATGGCATTCGTTATTTTCAAGCACCATGGGCGGTGCTGCATTATCTTTGATTTCTGCGGGCGTTGATATTGTAAGCATTACAGGCAAATCAAAAACTCCTGTGATTATTTCTGTTTTTAACAAAAACGGGAAAACTATTGTTGAGATGAAGCAGGTTTCAAGAAAAAATATTCAGCTTATTTATGCCGGGTATAGCGGGCTTAAAGGCGTGTATGCTATGCAGAAATACACTCTCGATACTTTTGCGGACAACTACAAAAATAACGGGCGCTTTTTTATGAACACACGGGTTCTTGCAGTTGGTCCTTGCGCTTTTGCTGTAAATTACGGGCTTGTGGGCTCAACAGTCATAAATATAAAAGGCGAACTTGAGACTGGAAGGGATGATTGGTCCGGACGGGGCGGAATGGGCTCTATTTTAGCGCAGGCGCATAATATCGTGGCAATTGTTTTTGGCGGAAATGCTAAAAAAGAGAGAATAGGAGCGGATGTATTGTTCAAGAAAGCCCTTGGAAAAACAATTATGCAGGCAGCAGGGGACGCCACAATAAAATATCGGCATATGGATAGCATAAAGACCGGGGGCACATTCGGTGTCAATTTCTATAATTTGCAGGAAAACATACTTACAAACAACTGGGATGTTGAAAAAACACCAAAAAAAGCAAAAGAAATATATGATAAAAAAGTAAAAGGAAAATACCTAAAAGAATATAATGAGCGTATAACCGATACAAAATCATGGTCAACCTGTGGTGAGGCGTGTCCCGGTTTATGCAAGAAAATCGACAAGAAAACAGGCGCTAAAATAGATTATGAACCCTATAGTGCCGCCGGCCCTAATTCAGGTGTTTTTGACATTAAAAAATCAGAAAAAATAGTTCTTCTTGCAGACAATTATGGTGTGGATGCAATTGAATTTGGAAACACGCTTTCATTTTGCCTTGACTGCATAAAAAACGGACTTTTGGCACCAAAGGATTTCGGGCTTTCAATTGATGTATCCTTCTCAAAAAATCAGGAAAAACTGGCAGAAAAAATAATTGAGTTAATGTTGTCTGGAAATGGCCTTGGAGGGCTTTTATCACAAGGTGTTCGGGTTGCATCAAAAACACTTGACAGGGAGTTTATTTCGCGGACAAAAAAAGCAGGCATCTGTTTCAGCGATTTGGCGGTTTATGTGCCGAATGGCAAACATGGCTCAATCGCACCAATACAGTATCTGGTATTAGGCGCGTTTATGCCGTTGCCAGTGCAGGGTAAATTCCTGACGCATTACGGTTCTGAATTCTTGAAACCACATGATATGGGCTTAAGAGATGCGGAACGGTTTATAGAAGAGCTTGGAACAGACAATCTTGGAATATGCAGATTCCACCGTGGCTGGTCAGAAAAGATGGAAAATATTCTTTTAGCTCATTTAGGGTATACGGATAATTACCAATTGCATATGCTTGGGGTTGTGCAGGATATTGTGGAATACAACAAAATGTCCGGTAATACACCTGTTTTCTGGGATTCTAAAAAAGTCATTCATTTAATGGCAAAAGACATTGAGCGAAAATATGCGGAAACGCCTAAAAACGAAAATCTTAGAATTTGGCACGAAAAATTCAAAAAAGACGAAACTGCGGCTGCAAAAGAATACTGGACAGCTGTTTTAAAAGAGATTGAACGGGTTTTTCAGGTTAGTTTGGTTTAAACATAATTAGTAAATTCCTAACATATAGCGGTTGAAACTGTCACCAGGACTTTCTGCAATAGTCCATAACCTATGATTGTACGGAGCATTACCTGCGGTGTGCCAATTTCCTGTATTTGAATTGCAATTAGTATTTGGCATACCAATATACGCCGCTGTTGTGTATTTCTTACTTACATCATTGCTAAAAGTGGCCGGGCCATAGGATTTATGGTGTCCACAAATATCTCCCCCCCAGGTTGAAGGATTATAACGTTGCCATGATTCTGCTTGCTGCCAACCAGATGGAACTTGTAAATCAGTGCCGACAATCTTACATATTGTACCACTGACGCCAGTATCATAAACGCCGCCGCCAATAGCATGACATTCGTCTTCTGTATGTGTGGATGGTCCGCCGATGCCATTCCATGTTAACTGTCCGGGAAATGGTATAAATGCGGCACCACTGCAAAGAATATTAAAAGAATATTCTATTGTATCGTATCCCGTACTCCCTAAATAACATACAAGACTCCCATATGTGATTGAACCGGCATAAATAAGTCGATTATCTGTTTCGCCTATAAAAACAACAGTCTTTTCAAAATCAGTTGTTTTATCACTACCGCTCCATCCCACTGCGGTTCCTGTACATTTATCGCCCCCATAGCTTAACGCAATAGCATGAGAAAACCCCTTTGAAGCACAATAACTTTTTGCACCAACACCTGTTTCATAACCTGTTGTTTCCGAAAACCCTTGAATTGAAACACTCCCGCCCCCTTCAATAACATCCGCCCTTATATATCCGTTGCCATTGTCAATTACATTAAACCCGGCATCATCTGTCGTAATTTGGCTTAATGGGGTGAATTGCGCCAACGGGCTTGTTGCTGAAACAATGGTTATAACCGAAACTAAAACAACCGCCAGAATAATAGCAAAAGCATGCTTTTTTTCAATGTTTATCTCTATTTTCATGAATATCTTAAGAAACTATGGGTTATTGGAGTATATATTGTTTTTTTGGGTAATTATGTAACCACCACAAACATATTATAAATTGTTCTTCTAAACACATTACATGAATGTTTCTGAAATTACCCAATTGCCTAAGAATGCGCTTGATGCTCTTGAGGCTGAAGGCATCACAAAACTGAACCCGCCGCAAATTATGGCCGTAGAGGCTGGTTTGTTAGATTCTAAAAGTATTGTGGTTGCGGCCCCAACTGCATCGGGAAAGACATTTATTGCGGAGATGGCGATTCTAAATACTGTCCTAAACAAACATAAAAAATCAGTCTATATAGTTCCTCTAAAAGCTTTGGGTTCTGAAAAATACGAAGAATTTAAGGAAAGATACGAACCGTTGGGGATAAAAGTTGGCATTTCTATGGGTGATTACGACTCAAAGGACCTCTGGCTTGAATCGCGAGATATTATCATTGTCACAAGCGAAAAGCTTGATTCTTTAATGCGCCACAGGGTTCCATGGGTTGATGAAATTGGTTTGGTTGTGATTGACGAAATACACCTCTTAAATGACATCTCCAGAGGCCCGACACTAGAGGTTACAATAACACGATTGAGGGATTTGATTGAGCGAAAAAACTCTTTTCAGATTTTGGGGCTTTCAGCCACAATCTCAAACGCAAATGAGCTTGCACAATGGCTTGATGCCGAGCTTGTAAAATCGGATTATCGTCCTATTGAGTTAAAAAAAGGAGTATATTTTGACGGCAAAGTCAAGTATGGCAAAGAGAATGAAGTAATAAAACAAGAACATGATGGTGATTTAGAGAATTTGGTTGAACATAATCTTAAAAACGGGAAACAGCTTTTGATATTTGTTAATTCAAGACGGTCTGCAGAAGCGCAGGCTGAAAAGCTTCGAAAAGTCGCTGAAAAATACACAAATCTTGAATTTGCAGGGGAATTATCACTTGAGGCAAAAGAGGCGCTTAAAAGCCCTACAAAGCAGTGCAGGCGATTGGCTAAGTGCCTTGAGAAAGGAACCGTGTTTCATCATGCAGGGCTTGTGCAGAAGCAAAGGAAATTGATTGAGGATTCATTTAAGTCAAGGTCGCTTAAAGTCATCTGCGCTACACCAACGCTTGCGATGGGCGTGAATCTTCCTTCATCTGTTGTTGTTATAAAAGACATTATGCGTTATGTTGGCGGATACGGTATGAGGCCAATTCCTGTTTTGGAATACGAGCAGATGGCAGGACGCGCGGGCAGGCCGAAATATGATACAGAGGGTGTTGCAATTGCATTTGCCAGAAGCCCGAATGACATTGACCAGATTTTTGATAATTACATTTATGCGGATACTGAAAAAATATTCTCAAAGCTTGCATTGGAGCCTGTGCTTCGAATGCACATACTGTCTTTGATTGCGACAGGCCATGTCTATACAGAAGACCAACTCAATGAATTTATGGAAAAGACATTCTATGCTTATCAATATACTGATTTGTCTGATTTGAGGCACAAAATGAAAAAAATGCTTCATCTGTTGTGGAAATACGGGCTTATTGAAATGGAGACTGAGGGAGATATAAAAGAGCAGGGTCTTTTTGTCTCGGCAAACGCGTATGTCGAAAAATCAAAACTGAAGGCAACGCCATTGGGGTATCGTGTCGCACAGATGTATATTGACCCGGAAACCGCCAATCTTTTTGTAGAATCCATGAAAAACACAGATGAAAAAAAGATAAATGAATTTTCATTTCTGCACCTGATTGTAAACGCATTAGAGCTTTACCCACAGCTTCGATTAAGGAAAGATGATTACGAGAGCATACATGAGAAAATGGCGTTATATGATGCGTTTATGATTGTGCCTGAGAAGCTGGTAACATATGATACTTACATGTCATCTGTAAAGACTGCGTTGATGCTTAACTCATGGATTGATGAAGTTGAGGAGGACAAGCTTTTAGAGCAGTATCATGTGACTCCCGGCGAGCTTCATGTAAAACTGACAACATCTGACTGGCTTTTGTATGCAGCGCATGAGATTGGACGAATTACGCATCATACCGAATACCAAAAAGAGTTAATGGATTTGCGCGTGCGCCTGAAGCACGGCGTTAAAAGGGAGCTTCTGCCTTTAGTATCATTGAAGAATGTCGGGCGTGTTAGGGCAAGGAAGCTGTTTGATAATGGAATAAAGAATGCGGGAGATATTGCAAGAAGTGATATAAAAGTTCTTGAGAAAATTGTGGGGAAGAAGACGGCTGAGGGGTTGAAAGGGGACAAAAACTTTCTATAAGTATTCTACTGATTTGAGGTTCCTGAAATTGCGGCCTGATAGACAGGTTTTAACTTGCTTAGGTGTTTATCGACTATAGTTTTAAGGCGGTCAATAGGTGTAAGTTTTCCAATCCGTATCATACAGGTTGTTTGTTCTGTTTTGTATTGGAAACTATTCGGCGTATGTATTATGAAATTCATATAGTCTGTATGACCATCAGTAACATCTTTGATGGTATATCGTTTTTTATTCGCTGTGCTGTCTTTTTTCCAAATTGATTTTACATTTGGCAGTTCATGATCATTTTCAAGTGTCATTGGGTTGAAATCTTCTAATTCTTTGACTGAATCATAAGTTATATTAGGGTCGGTGATTTTGTATTGTTCTTTGAAAAATTCAAATAATACATCTTTAGCTGTTGCATTTTCTTCAAAAGTATCAATTTGGTCTAAATATAAATGTAAATTATCAAGCAAAGTATAAACGGCATTTATTTCATCATTAACCCGCTCAAGTGTTTTTCCTTCAGCAGAAACTCGTGTTCTGATGTCCGGGAGGTCTACGCCTTTTGTGATATAATGGAGAGAATTTATCGGTCCTGTGATTTCTAAAGAAGACCAGTCATAGACATCTTTTTGATCGGTATCAGCAGATATTTTTTTTATTTGATCTACATCGTCATGTGTTGCTTTTTTGAAAAGAATGGCTTTTTCAATCAAGTCATTAGGATAATCCGAATATTCGTATTCCCGCGTTCTTCCGAGCCCGCATTTTGCAGCGGAGTTTTTTGGTAGAAATTCCTGTGGTGTTTCTGCCGGCTTGCCGGTTAACAAATTCCAGTATCTTGTTAGCGCATCACTGGTTGCTTGTATTTCTTCGGAAGATAATTCATTGGACATAACAAACTATTAGAACGAATTATTTAAATATCTTCTGGTAATAACAGGGGTTTTGAATGCGGAAAAAAGAAAAAAAGTGGTCCCGGCGAGAGTCGGACTCGCGACCTCTGGCTATCTCAGACCTTTTTTAGGTTGGAGCAACACAAGCAATACCTGCGCGTCATATAAGACCAGCGCTCTAACCAGCTGAGCCACGGGACCAGTTTAAACAAATTTATCGAATAAAACAGTCATATTAGTTATTAAATTTTGTCAAAATATGTTTTAAAGTTTTGCAGACAAATATATTACATCTAATCCATTCAGTTTTAAAAAGGTAGTGGTGTGCTCATGCATGCGCAAAGAGCAATAATCAATGAAGTTGAAAAAGCCCTTAAAAGAAATGGGTATGAAATGATGCAGTTTGAGCGCTCTTGCTTTGATATCTGCGCTAAAAACAAGACGCGCACAATACTTCTTAAAGTTCTTGCAAATATTGACAGTTTTTCAGTACAGCAAGCGCAGGATTTGGCAAAGATGGCAAATGCAATAGATGCAAGCGCATGTATTATAGGAATTCATGGAAGGAATTTTTTACTTAAAGATAATTTTGTGTATGAACGATTCAATATACCTGTTTTAAGCCCGAAAACATTTGAAAAGAGCCTTGAGGATTTCATGCCTATTGTTTTCTCAAAGAAAGGAAAACCAGTAGTCAAGATAAAAAATGATAAGCTGCATACGCTAAGACAAGACCATAACTTAAGCTATCGCGATTTAGGGGAAAAGGTAAATGCTTCTAAAAAAACAATGTATGTAATTGAAAAAACCGGTATTGCAAGCGAAGATATCGCTTCGCGAATTGAAAAGTTCTTTGATGAGGCATTAACAGATGTATTTGACCTTTTTTCATGGGATATTCCTGCCGAAAGGTCAGAAAGCCTTGAAGGTGCTGAAAAACAGTTTGTCTTAAGCACAGAAAATATAGGCCTTGAAAGCTTTATATTGAGAAATGCGCCGGTAAACACAATAACCATAGCAAAAAACAAGACTATTCTTGGCGATTGGGATGATAATCTTTCAAAGCAGCGCGCACAAACTATGAAAAATCTTGCAGAATTCTGCTCTACATATAATGTGGTATTAACTGAGCGGGATGAAAATAAAGACACATTTGAAGAGATTCCTATTGTATCCCTTGTTGATCTTGAGACCATAAAAACTGGACGGCAATTCATAAAATTAATTGTGCGGCGGAGCTGAAAAAATGGCGCTTGTTTATGATCGATTCCTTGAAGTTGAAGACACAAAAGGTGCTGAAACATCAAGCGTTAAAATAAGGTATATAGAAATTGTTGGGGATTCTCAAGGGCCTGCGCTTTTTGTTCTTGCAGGGCTGCATGGTGATGAGCTTACAGGCGTTGAAGTGATAAAACAGCTTAAAAGCTATTTCTCGAAAAACATAACAAGCGGGAAAGTAACACTTGTTCCTGTTGCAAATCCTATTGCTTTTGCAGCAAAACAAAGACAGACCATCCACGATAATAAAGATTTAAACAGGTGTTTTCCAGGAGATCCTGAAGGTACTATAACTGACAAAATCGCATATGAGATTACAGAAAAAATCGTTAAAAAAAGCGATTACGGTATAGATTTGCATACAGGGCCGAACGGAAGGATTTTGCTTCCGCATACAAGAATGGTTTTAGATGAAACAAAAAAAGTAAAGGAATTGTCAAAACTTTTCGGGACTATGATATCATGGATTCGCGAGCCTGTGGAAGGTGCGCTCGCTATAGAGTCCAAGGCATTTAAGGTGCCGACAATTGCAGTTGAAATCGGCGAGGGCAATAAGCTTGACAACTTTTTTGTTAAAAGCGGAATTTTCGGCGTAACCAATATCGCAAAATATTTGGGGATTTTAGATGGGCGGGCATGCGTTCTTAAAGACCAGTACATTATGAACGAAAGGAATAATATAACCGCCAACAGTACAGGGAT
>JAUVEX010000004.1 GCA_030594585.1 archaeon
ACAACCCATTTTCAATCTGGCTTGATGGGACAGCTTTGACTTCTTCAGGGTGGTGGGATTATTCCTGGAGATACAGAACCTCAATAACTGTTGACACGGGCGGTTACGGGCCTATAATAAATGAGAACATATTCAAAAGGATAGACTTCAGGCAGATTCTTGACAGCCAGGGAATAACAGAAGATGTTGACAAAAATTCAATAAGGGTTATAAGCGATGCAAATGAAGAGTTGCAGAGCAATGTGACTTTTTGGTATAATGACAGCGAAGGATTGTTGTGGTTCTATGCAAACGGAACAATACCTACAAACTCTAACAAGATATACTATGTCTATTTCGACACAATAACCAACCCCAAAACAGCAAAAACCTACGCAAAAAGAGCCCCGCCGGATGTGGCGGTGCAGTTTCAGGAAGAGGTGATTACCCGCATAATGGGCGATTATAATGGCAGCTTTACTATATACAACAACGACATATCATATCCCAGCGGCGACGGCTCGCATAACTCCCAGTGCATAGCAGACTTTGACAATGACGGGGATCTTGATTATGCAATAGGCAGGTATGGGGAGTCAACTATTTACTATCACAGCAATAACGGCATAGGTGACGGCTTCTCGGATTTCAAAAGTCAGGGCTCTATCGGAACAAGGTCATCCACTTCGCATTTTATGGGCTGCGCTGTAGCGGATTTCAATGAAGACGGCAACATGGATTTCGTCGCCTTCAGCGACAACACTGTTGAAGGGGATCTCTTTGAAGGAAATGGTGACGGGACATTTAACAAGACAGCAGGCATAACAAGCGGCGGTGCGTACAAGAGAGATAATGCTGTTGGTGACTTTGATAAGGACGGCAACATGGATATCGCGCTAGGGGGGTATTCAACTCACGGGGGCTGCGGAGACCATTACTGGCACATATGGTATGGCATCGGTGATGGAACTTTCAGCAGCAAGTATTGCGGGGGCAACTTTGGCGGCTCAGAAACAAGTCCATACGCCATGGCGGCAGGCGACTGGAACCATGACAGCACTTTAGACATCATAGTTGGCGGCTCAAGCTACGGTTATGACGGCACTGCAAGAAAGAAATTCCAGGGCTTTGAAGGTGGCAGGGGTTTCTCATATTTCATAGATAAAGGCTATTGGACAGGACCGAACGGGATTGATATTGGAGATGGCTCAAGAAGTAATGTCCACGGCTGGATGGAAGGTTATGACTTCAACCACGATGGCTATGATGATGTGATTGGAAATGTGTATGCGGATAATGTTGCGGACCAGTGCGGCATATATTACTGGCAGGGAAACTCTTCAGATTGGGGTTTTAATAATGCTACGCATTTAGGCATAGGCGCAAGGTGCTGGATGGGCCAGGGGGTTACATCCCCTCAGACCGGCCATAATCTCGGTTTTGTAGTAACTGCAATAAATGACCTTGAAGATGTGCTCAGGACAAACAATATCGGAGATTATACTTACACACTCACAACATCATTGGAAGCAGGAACGCAAATCGTAAAAATCAACCTGACAGACTCAAACGGAATTGTGGGGGAAAACCAGGCAGATATCATCACAAGAATAGCCATAAAAAACCAGAAAGCAATATCGCCGCAGACACAGACTTCTTATGTCAACCCGAACCAGCAAATAAACATCTCAGGCCTTGTTTACAGGAACATTGACAATCCCATTGATTCTGTTTGGGTAAATATCACTCTGCCGGATGTAAGCGTAAAGACATACTTCCTTGATAACACAACCACGAAAAACGAGACGCAAACATGGTTCAATGTCTTGAATGTAACTCAGGAATTCGGCAATCTTAAAGGGACATACACTGTAAAATTCTATGCAAATTCAACACTGGCCAATGGCTCTGAAATAACACAGGAAGTTCCTGTCAAGCAGGCAAATTTCTACATCAAGGACATTTCGGTTTCAATCAACTTATATAAATCTATTTATAATCCTGAGGAAAATGTGACTGTCTCCGGAAAAGCAATCCTTCAGCCGGACGGGACCAATGTGACAGAAAATTCAATTGAAGTCTGGCTGGACGAAGAATTAGTGGAAGGTTATTCTGCATGGTGGAATACTACATGGAATTACCGCTGCAGGCTCACATTAAACGAGACTGAGGGTGTGGCGCGGTTGAACTACCCTATAACTTTAAGCGGATATGAATTGTATGTTGGCGGATGCACAACAATTTATGCCGCAAAAGAGAATTCAGTAAGAGTGGTTGATAATTCATCAGTCACATATCCAAGACGCATCAAAGACTGGAATTCCAGCAAGACTGCCTTAAATGATACCGGCGATTTAATTGACGGAAACGATGAAATAATATTTTTGATTAATCTGGCTGCAAATGCTACTAAAGACTACTGGATTTACTATGACAATGTTTACAATGTTGCCAAGAGTTATTCACTATTAGAGTTTAACACCGAGACTGATCTGGATAATGACGGCAGCATGGAAATTGTTGCAGCTTATCGTGGCGGCGGCGATGGCGGAGTAGTAATAATAGACGGAAAAACAAAAAGGATAAAAGCCAAAATAGACACGCCTTTTGATTGGCAAAGCATTGCTCTTGGCGATGGCGATGGCGATGGAACTCCTAACTTGTATGTTTGTGATAACAGCAATGGAAACATAAGGTCTTACGAATGGAACGGCTCTGAATACCTCAACGACTACAATTTCGGCAACTGCGTTTACGGGCTAGCAACAGGAGACATAGATTTTGACGGTACAAAAGAAGTCATTGGATGCAGATATTCTACAGCAGCCGAATGCAGGATTTACGGCTGGGATGGTGATGAGTATGCTTATGAAACAGCCATAGCAACCAACTCTTATCCGTTCAATGTGTGGATTGCAGACACCACAGGGGATGGAAAAGAAGAGGTCATTGTAACTGGGTGGACCAACGGCGACTGGGTGGGTGTCTGGCAGTATGACGGTTCAAGCTACACAATGCAGGGCAACTACATTACAAGTGTCGGAACAGCGTATCTTGATATTGGGGATTTAGACAATGACGGCGCCATGGAAATAATATTGACTGACGAGAGCAGGAATTACCGGAATTATGAATGGCGCGATGGGGGATATGCAAACCAGTGGACTTTAACACCTGCAGGGGGCTCGTATCCCGGCCAGGCAATATGCGATTGGGACAATGACGGAACAGAAGAGCTTATTATTGCCGCAGGCACAGGAGGTTCTATATATGCTTACAATTGCACAGACACAGGATGCGTTCAGGAATATACAGCAACATACGGGCAAACCGAACCATACACTGGTACCTGCGGCGACATAGATGCGGACGGAACATTGGAGTTTGTTGTCGGGTCGCAGCAGGGCGACATCTATGCATACAATTCAAACAGCACCACTGCGGAATGGATTGGATTTGACTATCCGAACTATATTGGGACCAACCATGGTGATTCGTTAGAGCTTTCCGGAGGCCATACATATGATAATGGAAAAGCGAAAAAGCCCACAATTACAATCAAAGAAGAATTGCTGGTTAAGACAAATGCAACAGGAGATTACACACACACATTTACATCACCGCTGACCGCCGGAACCCGCACAGTAAAAGTCAACCTGACAGATGCAAACGGAATTTATGGAGAAAACCAGACAAATCTCACTTCAAGAATTGCAATAAGGGAGCAGAAAGGTATATTTGAAGAAACAGGAACAAGCTATCTGGATGCGGATGCAGCAAATTCGAACATAAACATTTCCACAAAAATCTACAGGAACATCGACAACCCCATTGATTCTGCATGGGTTGACATAACTCTGCCGGATGTAAGCGTAAAGACATACTTCCTTGACAACACAACCACGAAAAACGAAACCCAAATATGGCATAATGTTTTGAATGCCACACAGGAGTTCAGCAATCTTAAGGGAACATACACAGTAAAATACTATGCGAACTCAACTCTTGCAAACGGCTCTGCAATAACACAGGAAATTCCTGTAAAGGAGGCAAATTTCTACATCAAGAACAGTTCTGTCTCAATCAACCTTGACAAGACAACTTACAATCCTGAAGAAAATATAACTGTTTTCGGCATTTCCACTTATGAATCAGGCTCCGGAATCTCGAACAATACAATTAATCTGTTCTTAAACAACAGCCATATAACAAACATTGCCGGCGGCTGGAACTGCAACACAAGTCTGTGGTGGAACTGTTCCTTCAGATACAGGCTCCAGATAACTGTTGATACTGGCGATTATGGCCCCATAATAAATGAGAACATATTCAAGAGAATCGACTTCGGGCAGTTGCTCAATAGTGAAGGCGTATCAGAAGATATTGACAAAAATTCAATAAGAGTAATAAGCGATACATTAGAAGAAGTGCCGAGTAACATAGCTTTCTGGTACGCGGACAATGACAGCCTGTTGTGGTTCTACGCCAACGGAACAATACCTGCGGAGTCAAGCAAAACCTATTTCGTATATTTTGACACCGTGAGCAATCAAAAAACAGCAAAAACCTACACAAAAAGAGCCCCTCCGGATGTTGCAATACAATATCATGGAAGCAGTGATAATGGCGGCGGAGGCGGGATAACAAGAATAATCGGTGATTATAACGGCAGTTTTACCATATACAACAATGACCTTTTAAACCCGGGCGCAAGCAGTCATGATTCCCAATGCATAGCAGACTTTGACAATGACGGGGACTGGGACTATGTATTGAGCAGAAACGGTGATTCAAACATATATTATTACCGCAACGACAATACCGGAGATGGCTTCTCGGATTTCACAAGCATGGGCTCAATCGGGACAAGGTCTTCCACATCAAATTTCATGGCATGCGCTTCAGCGGATTTCAACGAAGACGGGAACATGGATTTCATAGCATTCAGCGATACGGATTGCTGCCGCGACAGGTTCCTTGGAAATGGCAACGGCACATTCAACAAGACCGCAAACGCCCTACCCAACGGCATTTACAATCGCGATGTGGCGGTCGGTGATTTCAATGAAGACGGCAACATGGATATAGCTATTGGAAGATATGGCACACATTATTGGTACATACAATATGGCGATGGCAACGGCAGTTTTGTCCCAAGCCATATCGGAAATTTCGGCGGCTCAAATGCAGACCCTCACGCTGTTGCTGCAGGAGACTGGAACCATGACGGCCATCTGGATGTGATAGTTGGCGGTGCATACTACGGGAAGGATGGCACTGCCCGAAAGAAATTCCAGGGCATCGGGGGCAAAGGCGGCTCATCATACTTTACAGATATGGGTTACTGGACAGGGCCGAACGGGATTGATATCGGGGACGGTTCAAGAGACAATGTCCACGGCTGGATGGAAGGCTATGACTTCAATCATGACGGCTATGATGACGTGATTGGAAATGTGTATATGGACAATGTTGCAGCCCAGTGTGGTGTATATTATTGGCAGGGAACATCTTCAGATTGGGGTTTTGAAAATGCGGTTCGTCTGGGTGTTGGGGCAAGATGCTGGATGGGTGAAGGAGGAACATCACCACAGACAGGGCATAACCTCGGGTTTACAATCACTCTTGCAAACAATCCAGACATTCTTTTTCAAACAAACGGCACAGGGTTCTACAATTATACATTCACAGCTCCGCTTGAAGCAGGAAACCACAATTTGAAGGTTAATCTGACTGATGCAAATGGAATATCTGGAGAGAATTCAACAAACTTTACACAGCAGAGAATATCAATCAGGGAACAAAAAGCCGTTTCCCCACAAACGCAAACACAATACCTTAAATCAAATCAGCAGATAAATATCTCCGCTAAAGTCTACAGGAACATTGACAATCCCATAGATTCTGTCTGGGTCAATATCACTTTGCCGGATTTAAGCGTAAAGACATACTTCTTTGACAACACAACCACGAAAAACGAAACACAAGCATGGTATAACATCCTGAATGTATCTGACGAATTCAATAACCAGTTCGGTCAATATGATGTTGTATTCTATGCAAACTCAACACTGGCCAATGGCTCTGTAATAACTCAAGGAGTTCCTGCAAAAGAAGCAACATTTTACCTGTCTTCTCTTTTGATTTCTCTTGATATTGACAAATCTGTTTATGTGCCGGAAGAAAACATAATTGTTTCAGGAGAGGCCTTCATGGTGCCTGGGAGTATGATGGCGGAAAATAATTTCATAAATTTTTATCAAAACGAAGAAAGAATGATGTATAATTACATCTCAGGCAATGTTGAGACACTATATGAAAAAGACAATATCCGCGTGGTCTGGTCTGAGAAGAATGGAACATATTGGTATGTCCGTTATCGTGAGTGGAATGGAAGCCAATGGATAGATCATGGGGATAATTTCAGGGTTCATGGTTCAGGAAGCGACCAGTATTCTCCTGAAATAATATTTGATACAGATGCCAATCCATGGATTGCGTATTATCATTCAACAGATGATTCTGTTAAGGTAACGCACTGGAACGGGACTGCATGGGTGACAGACATGCTTGACTCCCCTATAAACAGCGACACAAGCAACCCCTGGGAATATTCTCCGAGAATATCTATTGCGCCAAACGGTAATATCGGTGTTGTGTGGAGTGAAAGTGACGGGAGTTACTGGAAGGTACGGTTTAAATTGTGGAACGCAAGCAAAGCGTGGGGTGGATGCCAGTGGATAAATTACAGCATTAATTCCAAGGTTTATGATTCTGGCAATAATCAATATTCTCCGCAGGTTATCTTTGACAACAACAGTCATCCGTTCATCGCATATTACCAGGACACCGATGATTCTGTTAAGGTAACGCACTGGAACGGGACTGCATGGATAACAGACATCCTTGACTCGATTGTGAACAGCAATACAGACTCTGGTTATTATTATTCGCCTAGAATGGTTGTTGCACCGAATGGCAACATTGGCGTTGTCTGGAGCGAACACGACAGAACATACTATCATGTCAGATATCGGGAGTGGGACGGAAGCCAGTGGTTAGGACACAGTGATGTTTTTAAAGTATATTGCAATGGCAGCCACCAGTATTCGCCCGAGATGATATTTGATGCAGAATCCAACCCATGGATTGCATATCACCATGATACTGACAATTCTGCCAAAGTAACTCACTGGGACGGGACTGTATGGGTGACAGACATGCTTGACTCCACGATAAACAGCAACACAAATAGAGGGTGGGAATACTTTGGAAGACTGCAGCTTGCGCCTAATGGCAACATTGGTGCTGTGTGGGGCGAGCATGACGGCACATATTGGAAAATAAGATACAAAGAATGGAACAACAGCCAATGGATAGATCACGGAAATAATTATATGATTTACAATTCCGGAAGCCACCAGTACTCACCTGAAATAATTTTTGACATATATTCGAACCCTTGGATAACTTATTACCATGCTACAGATGATGCTTCTAAGGTTACGCACTGGAACGGGACCGATTGGATTACAGAGATACTTGATTCAACGGTGAACAGCGACACGAACAACCCGTGGGAATATTCGCCAAGGATTGCCGCCATAACATTTATTGAAACATCAACGGATTCACAAGGTAATTATAATTATACAATAAAAGCACCCCTAGAAGCGGGAAGTTATAATTTAACAGTTAGTTTAACGGATTCAAATGGGGTTTACGGCGAAAATAAAACGAATTACACACGACAACAAATAGCTATAAGGCAGCAGAAAGTTGATTTTGAATATTCAAAAATAATGTATTTAGATGTTGATATAACCACAATAAACCCAAACATAACTGTTTTTGCAGATGTCTATAGGAATATTGACAACCCGATTGATTCTGTATGGGTCAATATCACTTTGCCAAATTCAACAGTGCAGAAATATTCCTTAGACAATACGAGCACAAAAAATAATACTCAGGTTTGGCGTAATATTTTGAATGTTACAGAGGAATTCGATGATTTGCTTGGAACATACACCGCAGTATTTTATGCAAATTCAACTCTTGCAAATGGTTCTGCAATAACTCAGGAAATTCCTGCAAAAGAAGCAATTTTCTATCTCCAGAACATTTCTGTTTCAATCAATCTGGATAAACCCCTTTATGATCCTAGTGAAAATGTAACTGTTTTCGGAAAAGCAGTTTTGGATCCATACGGTACAAATGTAACAGATAATATAGTGTCTGTATGGATTAATGATATCTTCCAAAGAAATTGCACTACTGATTTATATGGAAACTATTCCTGCAACATAACTGCCTTTTTAGAATCAGGAACGCACATTGTAACTGTAAACCTGACAAACCCGAATGGAATTTACGGAGAGAATTCGACAAATTTCACGCAGCAGAGAATCTCAATTCATGAACAAAAAGCGATAAATCCGGAAACACAAAGTTCAACCACATATACGGATTATATGATAAACATATCTGCGAAAGTCTATAAAAATTTTGATGGACCAATAGATTCTGTCTGGGTCAACATCACCTTGCCAAATTCAACAATACAAACATATCATCTGGATAATACTGTTGCAAAAACAGAAACGCAAACATGGTATAAAGTTCTTGGTATAAAAACAGAATTCAATAATCTATACGGACAATATAATGTGACATACTATGCTAACGCAACAATTGCTGATGAATCCGTTATAATGCAGGATATTCCTGCTCAGACATCAGAGTTTTATGTTTCAAATCTTGCAATCCATATAATAAATGGTACTGCGGATTATCCTATTTTAAATGCTCACATACTTGTGTATGAACATGATACCACAACTATTGCATGTCAAGGTTATACGGATGTGACTGGTTTTTTGCGTTGTAATCCTCCAGTTAATAAGTCTTATGACATATTATACAATACTACTTCTGAGCGACCCGCACAATATTGGAAACGAATGGTATTGCTGCCTTATTCTCTGGAATTTATAGTGCCAGAGTATTATCAGTGCGCCGCAAATATAACTGATGGCAGTGTATGTGATACCTATATGGACTTGGAGATAAGGCTTTATGAGGACTATTTTGTTTCAAAACCTACAAAACCATATGATGTTGGTTCTCATCAAAGGTCTTCTTATCTAATATATGATAATGAAAATATCCCTTGGATTGCGTATTACCACGATACTGATGATTCTATCAAGGTAACACACTGGAATGGAACCCGTTGGACTACAGACATGATTGATTCCACCATAAACAGTAATACTGCTTCAGGTTATTATTATTCTCCAAGAATTGCGCTTGCGCCTAACGGCCGTATAGGTGTTGTATGGAGCGAGAATGACGGAACCTATTGGAAGTTAAGATATAGAGAATGGAACGGAACCGAGTGGACAGACCATGGAGACAACTATATGATTTATAACATCGGAAGCCACCAGTATTCTCCAGAGATTGCGTTTGACAATAACAGCTATCCTTTCATTTCGTATTACCATACAACAGATGATTCTGTCAAAGTAACACACTGGAACGGAACAGACTGGCTGACAGACATGTTTGATTTCTCAACTGGCGATATTAGTCCTGATGAGTATTATTTTCCAAGAATGTCTATTGCGCCTGACGGTCGTATAGGCGTTGTCTGGAATGAGCATGACGGAAGCTACTGGCGGTTAAGATACCGGGAATGGGACGGAAGCCAGTGGAATGACCATGGCGACAACTACAAGGTTTACAATACCGGAAGCCATCAGTATGCACCTGAAATGACATATGATTCCTTTTCGAATCCATGGATATCTTATTATCACTCAACAGACGATTCTGTCAAAGTAACACACTGGAACGGAACAGACTGGCTGACAGACATGCTTGATTCTACTGCAAACAGTGATAATAATAATGGTTATTATTACGCACCAAGAATTGCTCTTGCACCTAATAATAATATTGGTGTTGTCTGGTCTGAAAATAATGGAACTTATTGGTATGTTCGGTATCGTGAATGGAATGGAACTCAGTGGATAGACCACGGGGATAATTTTAGGGTTTATGGTTCCGGAAGCCACCAGTATTCGCCAGAAATAATTTTTGATGCGGATTCCAATCCTTTAATTGCATACTATCATATAACTGAAGATTCATTGAAGTCCGCCAGATGGACGGCACTTGGTTGGGTAAATGAAATAATTGATGTTGGAAGCGCTTATTCTTGGGAGTGGACACCATTTTTTGCAAAAGATAATGATGAAAATATCGGTATTGTTTGGTCAAAAAGCGATAATGCTGTATGGGATTTAATGTATCATGAATGGTTCAATAATGAACCTTTGGCAATAACACATACAACATTTTCAGGGGTTGTGAATGACACATCAAGTGATACATTTACTGTTGACAAGAATGTAACTGCGGTCTGGAATAATCCCGTATGTACAGAAGGACAGTATTATGTATGGGGTAAGGAGTATGATTACGGAACAGAAGAATATTTACTGATGTTTCGGGCAGCAAACGATATATTGGGATGTGGCACGAATATATTTATTAATGATGTTGGGGGGTACCCCGTGTCAGACATAACTGTTAAGGTTTATAACACAGAGAGCGGTTACCTTGCATGTGAAGGGAAAACAAATTCATTTGGCACCATTAAATGCGGTTTTTCATCAGGTAGATATGATATAAAGACAGAAAATGGAACATATGCATTGAATACATCATTTAAAGCTACAGCACGGCTTATAGCTTATAACACTACAAAAAGTCTTGAAAATTTAACTTTAAAAATAATAAATGCGACAGGAGAACCAGTTTATGGTGTCTCTTTGAGCATTTATGAGAATAATACTGGAAAGCCCGGCTGTACAGTGACTTCTAATGAGGATGGGCATATTACATGTTCTCTTGATTCTTCAAAAACATATGATTTTGCAAATTACACAAACATGTCTCTTCCAGACAGCTTGGTTGTCAACATATCCTCTTTATTGCTTGAGGTCAAGACTGTAGAAAGTGGGATGGCTATTGAAAACAATCACATCGCAATAAAGCAAGCTGGAACTATAATTTGTGAAGGCTACACGGATGCAGATGGAAAAGTTTATTGTTTTTCAAAGAGCGGAGAATATAATGTGTCTGTTAATAAGGATTCTGAAGTTATCAAAGATGTAATTTTCTTATTAGATGCGCCCGGAAGTCATATACTTGAGATGTCGTCATATCATTTGAAAGTGGATGTTGTTGCAAGTGATGGTCCGATGGGCAGTAATCAAATAAAGGTGTATAGGCACGACACAGATACTTTGGCTTGCGATGGTGGAAGTGCGTGGGGTTCAAATTATTCTATTGACTGTTATATTTCAAACAAATATGCGTATGATATACATTATACGGGACTTCCTGGAAGGTTTCCGCAACTTTGGAAATATATGGCGATTCTACCAGATACAATTGAATTAATAGAACCTGATGGGTATCAGTGCTTTGATACCGATACATATACTAATGCAACTTGTGATACTTATGCCGACATAGATGTAAGGCTTTATGAAGATCGTGAAGATTCTAGGACTCCTGTAGGTGAGCCTCTTGCAATAATTCATACAACAACATCAGGTCCTTTAAATGACACGGGTTCATCTGGGGGGGCGAACATAACTTTTGACAGGAATATAACGGATAATTGGGATAATCCTGTTTGCAGCGATGGTTATTATTATGCTCTAGGGAAGATGTATGATTACGGGACTGAATTGTTTTTGCATATTTTCCAGACCGCAAATGATGTTCTTAGCTGCAATCAGGCAACCCTCATTACAGATGAAACAGGCACATTAAATGAGAACATTGTTGTAAAGATGCATAATTCAACAAGTGGCGCCCTTATGTGTGAAGGTAAAACAAATTCGAATGGTAGTATAAAGTGTGGTTTACTCACAGGCAATTATGATATAAAGACAGAGAACGGTTCATATGCTTTAGATGTATCTTCTGACAGTTCTGCAACATTGATGTCTTATAATACGACAAGAGCTCTTGCAAATCTAACAATTAAAACAGTAAATTCTTCAGGCAATCCTGTTTCTGGTGTTTCTGTAAGTGTATATGAAAACGCAACAGGAATTCTTGCTTGTGGTGTTACATCAAATGATGGAGGGCTTGTTACCTGCGTATTGGATTCAAATAAAACTTATGATGTTATGAACTATACGAATGTTTCAGTTGCGTATTATTTAGTTGTTGATGTATCTCCATATCTTCTTGAGCTACAAATTATTGAGGGCGGAGTGCCCACCATAAATAATAAAGTAATTGTTAAGCAGTCCGGGGTAACAAAATGCAGCGGAGATACTAATTTAAACGGGAATTTTTCATGTTATCTTCTGGTTGGATATTATGATGTGTATATTGGAGATGGTCTTGCTCAAGATGTTGTGTTTAATTTGGCGTCGCCAGGTTCTTATGTCCTTGATATATCTCCGTATCTTTTGAAAGTGGATGTTATTGCAAACGGAAGTTCGGAAACGGAAGCAACTCACATAAAAGTATACAGACAAGGGACAAATAACCTTGTTTGCAGTACATCAAATATAGGAAATATGAACTACTCGGTTATATGCTATTTATCAAATAAATATGCCTATGATATACTTTATGGCAACAATCAAGGGAAATTCTCCCAGATTTGGAAACACATGATTTTTCTGCCGAACACAATAGAATTTAGAGAACCCAATGATTATCAATGCGAAGAAAAAAGTCTACTTGATAATTGTGATATGTATAGTGATTTAGAGGTACGGGTTTATGATGAATATTGGACTATAAAACCTTACAAAGTTTATGATGTTGGTTCACATCAGTATTCTCCTGAGATAGTATTGGACACAGAGGCTAACCCATGGATTGCCTATTATCACTCAACAGACGATTCTGTTAAGGTAACGCATTGGAATGGAACTGCATGGGTGACAGACATGCTTGATTCCACCATAAACAGCAATACCGATTATGGTTATTATTATTCTCCAAGAATTGCTCTTGCGCCTAACGGCAGCATAGGTGTTGTATGGAGCGAGAATGACGGCACTTATTGGAAATTAAGATATCGGGATTGGAACGGAACTAATTGGAGCGTTCCTGCGAACAATTTTAAGATATACGATTCCGGCAATAACCAATATTCGCCACAAATTGTCTTTGACAATAACAGCTATCCTTTCATTTCGTATTACCATGATACCGACGATTCTGTCAAGGTAACGCATTGGAGCGGAACTGCATGGGTAACAGACATACTTGACTCCACAGTAAATAGCGATACCAATCGTGATGAGTATTATTATCCGAGAATGTCTATTGCGCCTAATGGTAATATAGGTGTTGTGTGGGGCGAAAATGACGGCGTCTGGAAGATAAGATATAGGGAATGGAACGGGACTCAATGGACCGATCACGGGGATAATTATAGGATATACAATACCGGAAGTCATCAGTACGCGCCTGAAATGACATATGATTCCTTTTCGAATCCATGGATTACATATTATCACTCAACAGACGATTCTGTAAAAGTAACGCATTGGAGCGGAACTGCATGGGTAACAGACATGCTTGATTCTACAGTAGACAGCAACACCGGCTCCGGATATTTATATGCTCCGAGGATTGCATCTGCACCTAATGGTAATATAGGTGTGGTTTGGGGCGAAAATGATATGAAATACTGGAAAATAAGATATAGAGAATGGAACGGAAGCCAATGGATAGATCATGGAAATAATTACAAGGCTCATGGTTCTGGGGTGTACGGTTATGGCACTCATCAATATTCGCCAGAGATAATTTTTGATGAGGATTCAAAGCCAGTGATTGTGTTTTATAATGAAGTTGATTTGTCTTTGAAATTAGTCCGTTGGGGGTTATATGGCTGGGTAAGAGAAATAATTGATGAGGGGGTAAGTAATTCCTGGTTATACTCTCCAAGAATTACGAAAGATACTAATGGAAATATAGGAATTGTTGGGTCTGTAACAGATAATTCTCAATGGAATATAAAATATTATGATTGGTCTGGAGAAAATCATCTTGCAACAATCCATACAACATCTTTTGGTTTTATGAATGACTCAATTAGTTACAATATAACCTTTGACAATAATGTGACTTCTGCATGGAATAATCCTGTGTGCACAAATGGATATTATTATGCGAAAGGCAAAGATTATGATTATGGTGATGAAGAGTTTTTGTATTTATTTCATGCAGAAAACAACATTTCCGGCTGCGGAATGCAGGTAAAAGTAATTGACTCCGCGGGTGCTGCTGCTGCGGGCACAAAAGTGAGTGTCTTTAAGGCAGGAATAGATATACTGGTATGCGAAGGGAATACAAACTCATTGGGAGAGCTTGCATGCGGACTCGACGCATCGGTTCTTTATGATATTAAAACCGAACACGGCGCATATATACTAAACGCAACAAATTCAAAGGAGTATGTGCTTCAGGGATACAGCACTCCAACAACACTTAACACCATCGAAATAGTTCTTCTAAACACAACAGGAATCCCTGTCTCAAATGACAAAGTCACAATTTATGAGGCAAACACATCAATTATTGCATGCCAGGGATACCCAAATAACGAATCAAAACTTGTTTGTGCTGTGGACAGCTCCAAAAAGTACGATGTCATGGTCTGGGAAGGAAATGTCTCATACACGCTTCCGGAATTAAGGGATGTTGCATTTCAGACAGAAACAACAACACAGGAAAATATAGACATAACTTTTTTGAAGTATACTTCAGCCAAGATGTATGTTCCCGTACAATACGGACTTATCAAACTGTATGCGGACGGGCTGAATGTTGTGCGCGGAACAACAGACAGTAATGGGCATCTCGGCTTTGCACTTGTTAATACAACAAATTATACCACAACTCTTTTTAATTATACAGGCACACTCACAATCTCGCCGCCCGAAACAACCACAATATACGCGCATCTCTCCATTACAGCAACGCCCAATGAAACAGATGTGAACTCATCCGAAAGTGTGTTTGTAAGCGGATATGCAAGGTTCCACCCAACAAATGATCCTCTTGCTGATGTGAACATAACTATTTTTTACAACGGCGTGTTCGAGGCTTATGTCATTACAAATTCAACCGGTGGTTATAATTACACATTTAAAGCACCGATAAATGAAAGCAACAACACAATATGGCTGGGTGATATTGAAGATGAAAACGGAGTCTATGGCGAGAACACTACGAGTTTTCTTGTAAATATTTCTGCACCGTCAGTTATACTAGAATCTCCATTGAACAAAACATACAATATATCATCAATCTGGTTCAACCTGACAGCAACAGATGTCAATGGAAGTATAGATGCCTGCGTGTATTCTCTTGATGGGGCACCAAATATAACACTGGTAAATGACACCTTGACCCATTTCTACGCCTTGAATGCATCAGTTCCTGAAGGCGACCATGTTGCAACCTTTATCTGCAATGACACAGTTGGAAATGTAAACATAACAAACCGCTTCTTCGAAGTTGATGCATTCGCACCTGTAATCACAATAGAACGCCCTCCACCCACAGTCCGCAGCGGAAATGTGTGGTTTAACATTTCTTTGGACCAGAAAGTGCCCTGGTGCGGTTATTCTCTTAACTATGCGCCCAACATAACCATGGCAAATGACACAAGAACGCATTACTATGAGTTACTCTTTGAGCTTTTGGAAGACGATTATACTGTTACCTACTGGTGCAACAACACTTTCGGCCTTTACTCGTCGGCAACAAGGGCATTTACAGTAACATCGGGCTCTGTTGTTGTAAAGCTCACAGGAACGGGATTCTCTCCTGTTGTAGATGTGCCAGGACAGTATGTTGCGTCAAATCTTGCCGGCGGTCTTGTAACCGGAATTGTGCATGCTGACGGTATATTCAAGAAGGCGTATTATGGTGCAGGCTACATGGCTTTAAGAGAGGGGGTTCTGGAAGGAATAACAGGTGCAAAAGCATATGTTGTATATACAAAAGGAGATGTAAATTCAATAGACAGAAGAATACCTTACATACAGTCAGGCGAAATCGACAAGATGCCGAACCCAAGCTTTGGCTTTGGGATTGATAAGAGATACAATATCTATGTAGGGCTTGAGTATAATGATACCGCATTCAATAGAACACTTACACTGCGCCCGGGTTATCATCAATTACAGGTTCGAAATGAAGGCCTTGATGGCGGGAAAATACTGATTGATATTAAACGAACAGAATAAATTTTTTATATACTCTTAAGAACAAAACATAGTATTATGTCTAATATGAACTCACTTTTGGTTGTCTCAATTATTGCATCTATTGTATTCTTGTTGCCGTTTGTGCACCCATCATCTGAAACGCATAATGTGACTGTTTCTCTTGCATTTGATGCGGCAGCACCTACACAGGGTCCTGATTATGCTGTGGCGGATATGCATCAAAACACAATTGCAGGAATCGTTATTCCCGAAAGCCCCAACAGTATTTCATCAGGCTCAAACCATATATCCGCGAATTATGATGAAAACAAAAAAGCATACATTATTTACACAAAAGGAATTGCTTCTGTTGTTGAAAATCGAATGGCTCTTGTACGCAAAGGCGTATTTAATACAGCATACAATCCCAGTTTTGGCTTTCCAATTGCAGAAAAAAACACAGTTGAAGTGGGGCTTTTTTATTCAGGCATAGACATAAAACAAAATGAACTGTTAAGACCCGGGATTCACCAATTATTGATTAATAATAACGGAACTGCTGCGGGCAAAAGCATACTTATCCTAAGAAATGTATAATATACCCAATAACTTATATACGGAAACGCGACAAAATAATTGTATCATAAAACATTAGTTCAACCACCGACTTTAGCCGGTGGTTTGGTTGGTTAAGTTTCAAGCTTTTCAGAAATTTGCGAAACAAATTTCCTACATTTCTGAAATGCAGGAAATGCGTTATGCATTTCCGAAATTCCAACACCTTCCTCTGCTGGCTGAAGCCAGCAGTTTCCGGTGATTGTAAATGAAAAAAGGATATTTTTCAATTGATATGATTATAAGCCTTGTAATATTCTTGCTGATTGTAAGCATTTCGTTTTATTATTTAAGTTATATGTCAAGGCCCCCGGAGCCGATAACAGCTGTCCTTAAGACAGCAGCATTTGATTTTGCTGAACAGATAGAAGAAAATATCAGCTGGAGTATCTATACGATGCCGATTTTTATCGAGTCCGGCAATGATTCAAAAACAGTAATTGAAAAAAAATTCTACCCTGAAAGCGATGTTGATTTGAATTCCATTATTGTTGAAGATGAAAACCTAAGCGAAATAAATTCAAGCTTTGATGACAACACAATTATATTCACACCAACAATTAAAACAGGTAAAAATAACTATTATTTAATCTACACAAAAAACACAGCACTTGCTGCGCGCGAATATACAACTGATCTAAATGCAGCAGGCACATGGATAAATAATTCTCTTATGAATGTGTCTATTGCAACAACAGGCATCTCAAAAATAGAATTCAACAGCGTATCCATACTAAAAGGCATTGGAGCAAATCTTACAACATCAAGCGTGCCTGACCTGACCTCAAGTGCTGTTCGCGCAAAAAGGGCATATGATAACGGAATAGCCGTAAAACTATACAACAACAACTCAAAAATAATCGTAACATCCAACCACACATTTGACCCCATAATATATATTACAAAAACATTTACAAGCCAATACAATGGAAGCGCTAATTCAATTACATCGTCAGGACTTCAGTTCAATTCAATTATAGATTTTATTGATGTCTATGGGGGTGGTGAGGGAATTGCAGTAATCGGAAACAGCATGAATGTATCGCTTTACAATAACACTTATAATGAAATACGGATTTACAATGTGACGGAATTTGAGATATATCTTCATGAAGGAACATACGCAAACGCGCTTCTTGAAAAAGATATGTATTTAAATCCGCCGGATATCGTTCTTTTGATGCCTGAAGAAGTGAGCGGCATATCTGTGGATTCTCTTTCTACGCTTGGCAATACTGATTATGAAACCATAAAAGAGACATTTGCAGAAGGCATTGATTTTAATCTCACGATATACAATACATCTATTGGGATTGAAAGGCCAATTGATGTTACAGTTATTACTATAAAATATCCTGTATTAGTTGTTGACCGTTTCAAAAAGAGCAATAGAACTGAGCTGGATGTTGCGGTGATGGTGGGTTAATGAAAGCAAGAAAACGCGCAAAAAAAGGAGGCCTGCACACAATAGAGTCATTTATTGCGTTTATGATTGTAATGAGTTTCTTATTTTTTATAATGCCCGCAATAACGAATATTTCGGACACAACCGAAAGCAAGATGAAATATATTCATGGTGCGCTTACCACTCTTGAAAAAAACGGAAACCTGCGCGAATACGCGATAAGTAAAAATATTACGGGTTTAAACAAAAGCATGTATGAGCTGATTCCATCAACCTATAATTTTACTGTCGGTATATCATCTGTAAATGCGTCAGACAAAAGCACCTCGGGAAATTATTCTTTTAATTACTCAGCAGATGCCGGAAAAATTGATTATGTGTTTCTTGATATAGTGTTTTTAAGTGCAGAGGATCCTAAAATTTATGTCAATGGAGGCAGTGTGTTAAGCCAATCTGGCGTCGTTTCAGGAAACAGGGAAACCATTGACCTAACAAGCAGCACCATAACAGGAGAAAACAAAGTACAGTTTAATTTTACAGGAACAGCAACCTTTGATTATCGGCTTTTGGTATCTCAAACAGAAATTCTTGAGGGCATTCCGGATGGAAAAGACATTATTATAGTAAATTATGTGTTGTCCGGCACAAACAGCACATTTATGCCAACAGAAGTGAGGATATATCTATGGGATTAAAAAATCATAAATCACCAGCAATAAAAAAAGGGCAGATGTTTATTGTAGGGGCATTTGTTATTTGCATACTTCTTGCAACTGCTGCTGTCGGGAAAAATGCCATAAAAATTTATGCTCCTGAGGATACAACAAAAAATATGTTCTCAAATATATTGTCCGAGAGCAAAAACACTGTCAATATAATTGCAAAGGAAAACCTGACATCCAAAAATATGGAAAACCGGCTTCTTGAATACCTGGCATTTACAAGCCGCGTGGGTGAAGAACACAAGATAAATCTTTCAGGATATTTTCTGGTGGCAATGCCCACAGGCAATGATTTGAATGTGACTCTTGTGAATTTTAACAAAAAACCAATGACAGGCATTAAAATTTGTGTAAATTCGAGCGAAAAAACAATAAATTCATTAACACATAACAATGCCGCAACAATTACATTTACCAATGTCCCGGATTATCTAAAATTTAACTACACATACAGCGAATACAACGGCACGGCCACAGAAACACTGACAGAAGAAATAAACACAACGAAACGGCTTTTTTCATACCTAAAACTAAGATTTTTGTCAGGAGAAGACATAAAACAAAGCGTGTCTTTTAACTAAAGTTTATATATAACCTAAACGAAGTATTTTTATGAGAAAAAGAAAAGCAATATCTCCGATATTATCGGGGGTTCTTTTTATCGCAATTGTAAACATTGCCGTGATAATAGTAACACAAACAGGGATGCCCGCGATAGAAAAGATGCAGGATGCAGCAGCAATAGATCAGGCAAAAGACACATTAACAACACTTGATAAAGTTATCCGCGAAGTTGCAGCTGAAGGCAAAAGTTCAACCCGTGTTGTGCCAATACAATTAAAAAAAGGCACACTTACTGTTGACAATGAATCAGATAAAATATATTATATGATAGAAACCGAGGCAGAAGTGATATCCCCAAGAACGAAAGTGAATATAGGGAACCTTTATTTTGCGTCCAATGCAAATGTCATTGTTAAAGACAACGGAACCCATTTCATAATGGAAAACGAGCACGAGAAAATAGCATTTCACAAGCTTGGAAATACGACAAGCTTTGTCTCAATAAACGCCTCAACTGTCATGGATTACATGTATCTGAAAGATACAGGCACTTATCTTCCTGCGAGTTTAAGTGTAATTGTTGACAACGACCCTTTACAGGAAGCAGGAAACGGATACACACGGGCTGAGACAATAGGCACAGGGCTCATGCGAGGTAGGATAATAGCCCATGTGAATCAGTCAGTTTCTGATTACGACATATACTTTACACTTGAAGGCGGGGCAGATTTCATGCAGGTTGAAGTCAGGAATTATGTTTCTCATTCTTAAAAAACATATAAACTATTAAAAACACAAAAAGATATTATGAAAAAGGGCATTACTCCGATTATCGCGATTGTTCTTCTTTTGATGATGACTGTTGCAGCCTTTGGGCTTACATTTGTCTGGGTGCAATCAACTCAGAGTGATTTACAGGAAAATGTGGGGGAGGATATCAGCGCCATACGGGAGAAGATGAGTACTTGTATCTCAATTGAATCCGTTTCAGAGCATAATGTTTATTTAAGAAATTGCGGGGAAGGCATACTTAAAAGTTCTTTGTTGTCTGTATATATTGATGGAATTCCTACTGCTTCAATGTTATCGCCTTTAACAGTAGACCCTGAGGATGTCGGGACAATAACATTGAATTTAACAAATGTGCCGATAAAAAACACCATGGATTTGAAAATCACATCTTCGGGTACAGTACATGCAACAGCGCGAATAAGGCCATTGAAAAACCTAATTGATAATCCTGGTTTTGAGGAAGGTGTGTGGGGGCCTGCAGGAGATTGCAATTGCGGCATATGTAGCTGCGCTGGCGGTTCCTGTAGCGCTATTCCCGGAGGTTCTGGTTGCGGCATTTATGCGCTGCCGCCTCAAGGAGGTTGTGATGCATTTTTTACCGCATTTACAGCAGAAGGCTATTCGGGGAGCAACTCATTGAATCTCACAGGACAAAATGCTGTGGCTTGTAATGCAAAAGACATGAATGATTTTGAAAGCGGCAAAACATACACATTCAGTTTTAAATACAAACATATTTCAGGAATTGGCGGAAATTATTGTATTTGGGTAGGGGGTTGTAATACCTGTAATCCGGCAATCCCTGCAGGAACACTGACATCAACAGAATGGTCAAGCTATACTATAACATTTAACCCAGAAGTATGCACAACACAACTTTCGCCGTTTTTCTATGCGGGCTCAAGTGTACAAATTTCAGAAAATCATTATGATGATGTTTACCTTATAGCGGGGTTTGAATTAGCGAAGTGATGTTTATGGAAACAGAAATGCCTAATGATTCATATGATGAATACAATGGTGAAGAAAAGAAGAACAAAAATACTTTTAAAATTGCATTAGTATTGCTGGTTCTTTTTATAGGGGTTTTGCTTGTAATTTATGCCTTTTTCTCTTTAGATTCAAAATCCGATTCAAATAATACCCTTTCTGGAGAAACGCCTGATGAAAATAATGCCCCCACAACAAAGGACAAAGTTAAATCGTTTTTGGTTACTTATGAATATACTAATTCAAAGTTTATTTTTTCAATAAAAAATATATGCGACAAATCAATAGGGTCTTTGAGTGTAATCGTGGATAGTGTGCAATTCGAATATACTGTATCTTCGGGTAAACTGCCTTTGCAGAAAAATGAAAGCATGTCTTTTATTGTTGAAAAGCAATTCTGTGATAAAGAGCATAAGGTGACTGTAATTGCAGATGACGAAGAACAGAAAATAACAACCTATCCGCTCGTATGCGCCTTTATG
>JAUVEX010000146.1 GCA_030594585.1 archaeon
GCAAACAAATCAAAGCTTTATATAATCCAATCAAAGAATTATAAGTCATATGTTAAAACAGATTCGCATACATGGGAGAGGCGGACAAGGGGCGGTAACTTCAGCGGAACTTCTTGCAATTGCTGCTTTTAAGGATGGCAAGTATTCTCAGTCTTTTCCATTTTTCGGAGTGGCAAGACGCGGCGCACCTGTAATGGCTTTTACCCGAATAGATGATAAGTTTATCCGCTTAAGAGAACATGTGGCAAAGCCTGATTTTGTTCTTGTGTTAGACCCAACGCTTATTGATGTCGTTAATGTGGCTGAAGGGCTTTCAGATAATGGCGTTATTATTGTAAATACTTCAAAAAGTCCTGATGCATTTAAACTAAAGGCAAAAGTAGTTACCGTAGATATCACAAAAATAGCTCTTGACATCATTGGCGCTCCTTTTGTAAATACACCTATGTTGGGTGCGTTCTCAAAAGCAACAGGAGAGGTAACATTAAAATCAATAATCGCTGCAATTGAAGAAAAGATGCCTGAAAAAATAGCAGGCAAAAATATAGCTGCGGTAAAAAAAGTTTATGAGGTCACGAACGCATGACTGTAGAAAAACATCCGCCTGGCGGAACAATTAAAAAGGTCGGAAGTACTGTTTCAAACAAGACAGGTACCTGGAGAACATTTCGGCCTGTTGTTGATAAGGAAAAATGCACCGGGTGTGGCATGTGCGAGCGGTTCTGTCCGGACGGTTCAATTGTTGTTAACAAAACTACAAGAAAGGCAGAAGTAGATTATGATTACTGCAAGGGCTGCATGATATGCGCGGAAGTTTGCCCGGTTAAATGCATTACAAAACAAGTTGAGGAAAAGTAAGTAAATGAAAGCCTATATTGCGGCCCCCTACACCCAAAAATCAGTTGACTGGGGCAAAGGCGCGTACGGTGTGATAAAAGACACAGAGTATAGAAAATTCCTTGAAATGATTGACACTATAATAAAAAACACAGGCCATGACACCCATCTGCCCCACAGGGACTTAAACAATTGGGGTGAGGCATACATTGAGCCTGAAAAATTGGTTCAATTGTGCTTAAATGAGATAAAGGCTGCGGACATATTTGTCGCATATCCGGAAAATTCCGCAGGGGTTTATATTGAACTTGGATGGGCAAATCTGCTTGGCAAAAAAATAATAATTATTGCAAAAAAAGGAGAAATACAAAGCTCGATGATTTTGGGGCTTTCAAACACAAAAATAATAACAATTGAAAATAAGGAAGAAATCAAAGAAAAACTCGAAAATGCTTTAAAGGCGATTGAATGACAAAAACAAAAATGCAGATTCTTGAAGGAAGCAGGGCAGCAGCAGAAGCTGTTGTTTTATGCAGGCCGGCTTTGACTGTTGCATATCCTATAACTCCTCAAACTCATATTGTAGAGGATTTAGCAAAATTCATAGCAGACGGAAAGCTTAAGGCAGAGCATATGGAGGTAGAATCCGAATTCTCAGCAATATCCGCAGTTGTCGGCGGTTCTGCCGCAGGCGTAAGGACATTTACAGCCACAAGTTCGCAAGGGCTGGCATTGATGCACGAAGTTCTTTTTGCAGCATCAGGCATGCGGCTTCCAATTGTCATGCAGGTCGTAAACAGGGCATTGTCTGCACCGATTAACATCTGGAATGACTGGCAGGACTCGATTTCGGCAAGAGATTCCGGATGGCTTCAATTATATTGCGAGACTGCACAGGAAGTAGTGGATACAACTATTCAGGCCTACAAGATTGCAGAAGAAAGGAGTGTTCTTTTGCCTGTGATGGTCTGCATGGATGGGTTTTTCATCACACATACTTTAGAGCCGGTTGAGATTCCAAAACAATCAACTGTTGATAAATTCCTTCCGCCATACAAGCCGACACATGCTTATTTAGACCCCGAAAAACCAATGACCCAAGGGCCTTTTGCGTTTCCAAAGCCATACATGGAATTGAGAAAACAGCTTTCAGATGCTATTGATGATTCTGATAAAATTGTAAAGAAAGTCCATGATGGGTTTGCAAAATCATTTGGACGCAGTTAC
>JAUVEX010000099.1 GCA_030594585.1 archaeon
AAGCCCCAAATCAGAAACGCATTTAACACCGTCAAGCGTGCTTTTGCCTTTGCACGCAGCAGGAATCCCCGAAGTGCCTATTCTTACAGACATACTATTTCTTTTGTGTTGGTATTTATCTGCCTATCTATTAGGGGGGTATTATTTGGCTCAAACGAGATAAACAGAAAACTTTATAAACTTATCTGACAAATAGAAGAAGATAACTATAAGCTTTATAAAGATTTCTAGAATTTCATTCTGGCGGAGGAGAAGAATATGACAGATCAACCAAAAGTAATAAATCAACCAAAATGCAGTTCATGCGGCGGTGACAGGTTCACAAAAGATGATTCCCGCGGCGAATTAATATGTAATAAATGCGGTCTTGTAATGGAACAGGACGAAATAGACACAACACCGGAATGGAGAGCTTTTGATTCTGTGCAGCAGTCCAAAAGAACAAGAACCGGTGCTCCGTTAACATTCACCAAACATGATAAAGGAATATCAACAGAGATAGGCAAAGGCCTAGAGGAGCTTTACAAAGTATCGGTAAAGAAAAGAGCCCAGTATTACAGGCTTAGAAAATGGAACAAGCGCCTTACAAAATCAAAAGACAGAAATCTTTCATACTCGCTGTCTGAATTGGCAAGACAGGTTTCATACTTGGGCCTTCCAAAATCAGTCCATGAAGAAGTAGGCAGATTGTATGAAAAAGCCGTGACAAAAGGACTTGTTCGTGGCCGCTCAATGGAATCCATAATTACAGCACTTATATACGCTGTTGCAAGAGAGGAAGGATCCCCAAGAACACTGTCCGAACTTTCCGCAGCATCAGGAATAGAAAAAAGGGAAATCGGCCGCGCATACAGGTATGTTGCAAGAGAGCTTGGAATAAGAATACTTCCTGCAGCAGCAGAAGAATACATTCCGCGATTTTCATCCCTTTTAGGCCTTTCCGGAACAGTGCAGGCAAAAGCAAAAGAAATTCTTGCAGTTGCCGTTGATGAGGAGATAACTTCAGGAAAAGGCCCTACAGGCGTTGCAGCAGCAGCATTATACATTGCAGCGGTTCTTGAAGGCGAAAAAAGAACCCAAAGAGACATCGCAGATGTCGTGGGTGTTACTGAAGTTACAATCAGGAACAGGTACAAGGACTTGGTTGAAAAACTCGGCATCGAAGAGGAAGTCGAGCGAAAAGCAAACGAGAACGAAAAGTCAAAGGCTGCAGCCGCAGCCAATTAAATTTTTTTGGCAATCTTTGCATTGCCGTAGTTTTACCCATTAGCAACGGCTATAATGCAATAAAAAAGAACATTGGTGTAAATACCTAGAACATATATAAATGCCCATATCGTATATAGGATTATGAAGCTAATGGTGTCAGGAACACCCGGGACCGGCAAAACAGAAGTAGCTAAACTTCTTTCAGAAAAATTAAAATACCAGCTCATAAAGATAAATGATTTTGCGTATGAGAACGACCTAATAACCGGTCAGGACGAAAAGCGCGGAAGCCTGCTTGTAGATACAGAAGCACTCAATAAAATGATTAAAGACCTTAAAGGGAATCTTGTTATTGAAGGCCACATGGCGCACCTTTTGGATGCAGGCATCGTATTTGTATTGCGGACAAACCCTGATATCTTGGAAAAAAGGCTTCAGGAAAGAAATTGGCTGTCGGACAAAATAAACGAGAATATAGAGGCAGAAATACTTGATGTGTGCTTAAAAGAAGCAACAGAAAATAACAAGACCATATATGAAATAGACACAACAGAAAAAACACCCGAGCAGACAACAGAATTAATACTTAAGATACTCAAAAAAAGCAAAAAAGAGATTAATGCCGCAAAACCCGGCAGCATAAGCTGGCAAGAGCATTTAGACAAGCTTGCAAAAGCCAACCCCAAACCCTTAGATTTATAAAACTGTGGTTGAATATTTAGGGTATTGGTTCTTAGGTGATATTTATAGCAAAAGCAAGAAACGAAGCACTTGACGCACGAGTTTTTACAAATGTATTCGTGTGCATGAGATGCAATACAAAGATACGGGCCGGAAATCCAAAGAAGGCCAAATGCAGAAAATGTAATTCTAAAGCTTTGCGATTAAAGCATAAGCAGACAAAGACAGCAGCATCTTAAAGTTTTCGCGTGTTTGAAATGAATCCTTATATTGAGATTATAAGGCCTGTAAACTGCCTTATGATTGTATTTGCAGTGCTTTTAAGCATGTATATGGGATATACCGCAACAGCGACACCTTTTATCTACATCGATATATTTCTTGCAGCAGCAGCAACTTTTCTTGTTTTTTCTGCAGGAAACATTATAAATGATTTTTTTGATGTTAAAGTCGATAAGATAAACCAACCCAATAGGCCGATTCCAAGCAACAGGATTTCAAAAAAGAAAGCATTTTACCTAGCAATTTTACTTTTTTTAGGCGGCATTTCTTTTGCAGCCCTGATTAATGTGTACGCATTCATTATTGCATCCCTAAACGCGATACTTGTTTTCCTTTATTCTAAAGTGAAGGAAAAAACACCGTACGGAAGCGTTTTTGTAGGATATTTTATAGCGTCTGCGGTTCTTTTCGGTGCTGTTGTCGCAAACATAAATTCTGTAAAAGTTGTAGGCGTTCTTGCAGTTCTTGCGTTTTTAGGCAATATGGCTCGCGAGATCACAAAAGATATAGAAGATGTGCGCGGGGACAAATACAGGAAAACAACACTTGCCACATACTATAACGACCGCGTTGCAGGGGCAGTTGCGGCGGTCTTGCTTTTTATTGCAATATGTGTGAGCGTTCTTCCAACAATATATATGAATGCATCCTATGCGTATATAATTCTGGTTGCAGACACGCTTTTTGCCTATTCCGCATACAGGCTTTTAAATAAGCCGCACGAGCATGCAGCCGAGATGCAGAAATTCGAGAAAGCAGCAATGTTTATAGCTCTTGTGGCATTTTTTGCCGGAGTTCTTTGATATTTGCCGTGGTAAAAAGGCAAAGTAATTTCAGAACCGTATCTTTTAATGAGTGAATACGACACATATAGGGTTGGGTTTCTTTTGCTATGCAGTACCAACAAAACCTTGCGTTTCTTTTATAATTGTCTCAGGATATTTTTTCATAATCTCATTTTTCAACCAGTCAAAAGTATATGAGATAAGTTCTGCGACTGTGAATTTTTCCTTTAATTCTTGATGTTCTCTAAAGTCATTGCCTTTAGATTGAAGATGAAAATGCAAATAATTTTTAGGTTCGTCTTTGTTTTTTGATTCATTATCAATTCTAAACCACGGTATTTTATTTTTCCTAAAATTCAGACTGAAAATAAATTCTTCAGTCGAAACAATCGAATGATTAGAAAGATTATTCTTTGTGAAATTATTGATTCTCATATCAACAAATTGATTATTTCCTAAATTAAAAGATTCTTTTATAGAACTATTTCCCCGCATACCATTAGCGTCAATTAAAGGATAAAGGTAACTTTCAATCCCCCATAGATTGACTATCTTTCTGGAGTCCACCAAATTTCACCAAATCTATCTCTACTGCCCTCAGAATCAGTTAT
>JAUVEX010000030.1 GCA_030594585.1 archaeon
CCACAGAGCCGCCAACAAGCAGAAGACACAAGAATAAAAGTATGCTCACTTCAGGGAAAAACGACATCTCTGTTAAAGCAAACCCGGTTGTAGATAGAACAGATGCCGAATAAAAAAGCGCAAGCCTTAATGCATTGAAAAAACCAGCACCGTTTGCAGTCAAGTCAATCAGCAATACAAACGAAGCTACGGCAAAAATACCTGCATAAAGCCTTGCTTCAAAATCTTTTAGAAGCATTAATATATTGCCCTCAAGAGCGCTGTAAAGAAGAATAAAATTTACGCCTGAAACAAGCATAAAAACCGCAATCACCGCTTCAACAAAAATGCTGTTAAAATGCGCAATGCTGTCTGTGTAATTGGAAAATCCGCCTGTTGATATTGTTGTGAATGAGTGCGTTAGTGCATCAAAAACAGAGACATTCAAAAGAACAAGAATTGATGCCAAAAGTATTGTCAAAATAATGTATACTTTCCATAACGCTGTTGTCGCATTTACAATATTTGGATGAGTGCGTGCGTTTTCTGCTTTGTGGGATTCTGCTGAAAAAAGCCTGTTTGCAACAGTGCCGTTCTCTGAAATAAGCGCTATGAAAAGTGTTAAAATACCGAGCCCTCCAATCCATTGCATGAATGCCCTGAAAAAAAGCAGGCTTTTTGGAACAAGTTCCAATGAAGTTATGAGAGTTATGCCGCCTGTGGTAAATCCGGACATTGCCTCAAAATAAGCATCAATATAGGGCATCCCTAAAATGTATACAAAAGGAATTGCGCCTATTGCAACCGCAAAAATCCATGCACTAAACGCAATAATCATAGACTCAACAAGGTTTGGCTGCCTTTTTACACCAAGATGCATGAAAACAAACCCAAGAATAATTGCGGCAAATGATGCGTAAATATAACTTTCAAGCCCGGCAAATGTTTCGCCGTATATCCTACCCACAATGAGCGGCACAATAAGCAGTGCAGAAAAGATTTTAAGGAAAAGACCAAGAAAATAAAGAACAGGTGTTTTCATCAGCACACACTATGATTTTATTTTAACTGTGTTTTTAAGGAGCATGTTGTTTGGAACAAGAACTGTCTCATTTTTTTTCCTTATTTTTGTATATACGGGCCCCATTGAAACCATTTTTCCATGAATGTCCCCTACAGTAATGTTCTGGTCTTTAAGCAGCGTATTTGACCTTTGGAAATATATTGAAAGTATCATGTTCTTTGCAATATCTTTTATGCTCAATATCAAAAGAATCACAAATCCGGCAAGCAAAACACCGAATACCATATATGTTATTTCCGTACCGATACCGGTTATTGCAAGAGCAAACAGCATAAATGCAAAAACAATCATATACTTTGCAGTAGTCCCCACAACCGCATATATAGGCATTTCAGCGCCTATAGGATCAATCCTTTCGGCTTCATTTACGCGAAGCATTTTGATTACTCCCTGTTTGACTGATTCGCCAACTATAAGGCCCATAACAAAAAGCCCTGCGGCAATAAGTATCTTTGAAAGATACATAAGCGCGTAACGGATAAAAATCATCATATCAAAAAAGCCAAGAGCATATGCTGCAGAAAAAGCAACAACAGCATACAATAACCATCTTACAATAAATGCAATAAGATCTGAAAAACCCCCGCCATACCCGATTGCCTGAAAAAAGCGCCGCGCATCCAGTTTTGCAAGATATGTGTCTGTATTTGCAATCACAAGGAGCCTGCGCACAATATCTGAAAATATCCTTGAAACTATAATTCCCACAATCAATATAACCACTGCAGTCGCAACATTGCTGTTTATAACAGCATCAAAAATATTTTTTGTGCTTACTTCAGCCCACAAACTGTCTAATGTTTCTCCAAGAACTGCCAAAAAATCACCATTTGCTTTAAACTATATGCTTCGCGGTTTATATGTATTTTGTATTGCTTCAGTATTTAACGAATTTATGTTCCAGACAAACATTTGCCGAAAACAATATAATATGTGCTGTCGTTAAGTTAATTATGCCATTAATTGGGTCGCTTACACGACTTCTTGAAACATACAATAAAAAGGATTTCGATTATAAAAAAGTCATTAATAGGAACAACATAGATGTACGGTTCGAAAAAGACGACGAAACATTCAAAAACGAACTTCCTGCGGATGAAAATACACTTCTTATAATCACAGACCCCGGGTTTTCGGGAACATATCTTCAAAATCTCAATAAATATGAAAAGGCATACATATGGACTATTGAAGAAGAAAGTGTGGAAGAAGTTGAAAAAATAATAACTGCATTCCCTCAGCCTTCAAAAATAATGGGTTTCGGTGGCGGCAGGGCATTAGATGTTGCCAAAATGACTGCATTTAAATTGGAAAAACCGCTTATATCCGCCCCTACGGCCCCAAGCCATGACGGGCTTATTGCAAAGAACTGCGCTCTTAAGGTATCAGGTACAAAGAAATCATTTTCAACAGGATATCCGGTGCAAATAATTGTCCCCGAACACCTATGGGCTTCTTCAGGAGACTTAAAACGCGCAGGAGCCCTTGATATTGCAAGCAATGTTGTATCGCTTCAGGATGTCTCTCTTTCAATGAAGCAAACAGAATTTAAACCAGATATTGAACACATGGTATATTCACTTCTTTCAGTCAGAAAAATACTTGAAGAACAGACAATGGATTCCTTAGCAGAAGCGCTTATCATGTCCGGGCTTGCAATGGATAAACATTCTAATTATTGCTCAGGTTCAGAACATGAAGTTGAGAAGGCCATAAGTGCTTACGGTTTGGGAAACAGGGGACCGGGCACATACCTTCACGGACAGCTTGCAGGAACAGGAGCTCTTATTGCCGCAAAAATTTACGAGATATATGCGGACAGTATTCCTGACGGCCTTTTCTTTGACAAAAAAATGCTTTACAGCGAAATAAGGCGGCTTTACATAAAATACGATGTTTTGCATCTTGCGTTGAAGCCGTTGCTTGAAAAAAGGGAGATTATTGAAAAAATACTTGAAAATTTAAGTTCTGTACGGCCTGAAAGATATACATTGTGGAATATTGTAGATTCCAAAGAAATTGACTGGAAACAGGTTTTGGATGAGATAATAGATGAAAATTAGTTTTTAACCCGTTTTTTTCCTGCAGCTTTTATCTCTTGTATTATTGGCTTTAATTTTGCACCAACATCCTTGTTCTCTTCAACAAGAGTTCCTGTAACGATTATATCTGCGCCTGCATCGACTTTCTTTTTTGCGGCTTTTTTATCCCGTATCCCACCGCCAACAACAATTATGTTCTTGGTTGCGCGCCTTACAGCCGCGACAGTCATGTCAGGGACAGGATCTTTTACGCCTGAGCCAGCCTCAAGATAGGTGACTCGCATGCCCAAATACTCTCCTGCAAGGGCATATGCTGCTGCAATTTCGGGCTTTTCGCGCGGGATTGGCTTTGCATCGCCTATAAAAGATACTGTTCCTCCCGGATATATCACAAGATAGGCCATAGGTATTGGCTCAACACCGGCTTTTCTTACAACTGCAGCGCCTATTGCCTGTGCGCCTGTAATCCAATAAGGATTTTGAGAATTTAAAAGGCTCATGAAAAAAACAGCATCTGCAAGCTTTGTGACACCATCAACATTTCCGGGAAATACAATAACCGGGAGTTTTGTTGATTGTTTTATTGTACGCATCGTATCTAAGGCATCGGTGTATCCCGCACCCATAGAACCTCCGACCATAAACGCGTCTGTTCCGGCTTCCTCTGCCTGTTTTACAATTTCTTCTACGCGCTTTTGCCCCTGGTCATCAGGATCAATAAGCGTAAAATGAAGAGCCCCATCTGTTTTAAGCTTTTCTCGTATGTCTTCTTCAACTTTACCGATTTTTAGCATAACTAAGCCCCTGGTAACTATTCTATTTCATATATGATAAAAAGAAAAATATAAAAAATGATGCTTTTTAAAGCACCATAATTTAAAAGTACTTTACTTTTTCGGAGCACCGATTCGAAACATTTTTGTTCCACAAACAGGACATACGCCTTTTGTTGCCGGTCTTCCGTTTTTCATTGTTATATTCTCTGGATCTTTCATTTCTCTTTTTGCTTTACATTTTACACAATATGCTTCAACCATAGTACATCACCTGTATTTCTTTATGGTGTGGTGTCTATATAAAACTTGGGGGTAATACGCTCGTTTTTTCATGAATTTTATGTGCGGTCGGGGTTTGCTCGAAGTTTTTAGTGCTAAAACAATAGCATACTAACCCGAAAGAAAGATTTAGAAACAAAAGAAACAGAGTTACAAAATAGCCCGCACATTCAACTCATTAAAATTTTCAGGGACTGGTTCTATTCGGTCTTTGAAATCTTCAAGAATAGCCCGTATATTTTTTCTATAGCGCTCATCAAAAATAAGTCTCAACCAGGCATCACCCGGTGTAATCATGGCGTTTCTTGCAAATGTTTCAAATTCCCTATTAAAAACAAGTTCTTTCAAAATGTATTCTGCTTCAGTTTTTACCCATTCAAATACCTTGATTCCTCTTGAAGTCATTTCTGCGGCGTAAAGATCTTCATACATACGAGGAGACCCTTCCTTGTATGCGCCAAAATAAACTTCGCCTATTTCAAAGTGTATAATCAAATCCTTGCATCTTTGGCAGGGAAATCCCGTTGTAAATAATCTGGCGTTTTTCAAGTCCTGCTGTAGAATATAGGCATCTAACATGGGTTCGCCCTCTGCACAAAGAGAAGGGCATGTAAGGTACTCTAATACGCCAACACTCTTATCTCTTGTGCAGTATTCGGATCCTTTAGCTTTGCATGACTCTTCCTTGCTGCCGTTTGAGCCCTCAAAGACCATTCCATTAGTCAACTGCAAACCTGCACCCACTTGTCTTTTATTGCATGTGCTTAATTCTCGAAGTACATCACACATCTCAAATAAATAATAGTCCTTCGAATCCGGAGTTATGGGGTCTATTGGACTGTTTTGATACATAGGACGCATTATGAAGGCAGATATAAATATCTTTCCATTTATCACTATCTTCCAGTAATAATAACTCTAAAATTCTTCATAACAATGAGTTTTTTAGTTTATTTCAGTACCCAAAAGACCGAAGTGCTGCGCGCTTTCAAAAGAAATGTTTTAATGCAGGGGACGCGATTCCTACCCTTTTCGTAGTCGAAAAGGCTGGGGTTCACCCAAAAGACCGAAGCGCGCGCGCTTTCAAAAAAAAGTTCGTGGTGCAGGGGACGCGATTTTCACATCTCCTGCTTGAAAAATACGCAGTGAGATGATTTGAACGCGCGCATGGACTAACCAACCAGGCCCTCAACCTGGCGCCGTTGACCGCTTGGCTACCCCTGCACAAACATAAATTCTCTGCTTAGTTTTTTATATTCAACCATGCATTTATTATACCTATGAAGGGAGTTTTCTATTTATTTCTTGCGCAAATCGGGTTTGCGTTTATAGGCGTATTTACAAAATATGTTGGTAGTAGTGTAAATGCCATCACACTTAGCTTTTTTCGGGTTTTAATCGCTTCATTGTTTTTGCTTTCAATTGCACTTGCATTTAATAAATCAAAACAGCTTTCAATAAAAACAAAGGATATTGTGCCGTTTTATGTAATCGGGGTCATGTTTGCGCTTAATTTTGTGTTCTTTATTTCGGCATTTTCGTATACTTCAATTTCAGAAGCAGGGCTTATAACTGCGTTTACTCCTGTTTTTGTCTATTTCTTAGCATCAAAGTTTCTAAAAGAGAAGATAACCAGAAATGGTGTTTTCGCTCTTTTTGTTGTTCTTTTTGGGCTTTATGTCATGAATTTCACAGGAATTGACCCAACGCACCTTTTCGGGAACTTCCTTGTTCTTGTAAGCTGTGTTTTTGCAGGGGTCATGATTGTGTATACGAAAATTGAAGACCGAGACCATACAGCGCTTGATGTTGTTTTCTGGCCAATGGTTTTTGCTGCGGCTTTACTTTTACCCACAGCATTCACATTTAATTTTTCAAGCGTTGCAGCAACGACTTATGTGTGGGTTCTTCTTTTGGGGGTTGTATGTACAGGCATTACTTATTTTTTTGTGTCTATTGCGCTTAAGACTCTTGAAGCAAGCAAATATTCGCTTTTAGGAACCGTAACATATCCTTTGATTTCGATACTGTTTGGAGCCGCACTTTTTGGCGAGCATATGACTGCAGGAACGATTTTCGGGGGCGCACTTTTGATGGCCGCAGCCCTCATAATACATTATGAGAACCACCCGCCTGTTTTGGGGGTGAATATTGTGCGGGCAGTTGGGTCTATGATGAAGCTGGTAAGAAGAACATAATTCTAAATAAATTATTGAGTGGTTTAACTTTTGCGTTAAGAACTGTTTTTGCGGAATAGAAATTGGCGAAGAGTTAAATTTTCACTTATATTAATTCGAGCCAAAGGAGCATGTAAATGTCTGATGGACGGATGCAGGCCATACTTTTGCAGGAGTTTATACTATTTACTCGTCTTAACTGCTGTTCCATATGCAAGCATTTCAGAAGCTCCTGCCATTACCATGGAGGTTGTAAACCTGACACCAATAATTGCATCAGCGTTCATATCTACTGCTTCATTGACCATCCTGTTATATGCTTCATCTCTTGAATTTTGTGTCATATCTGTATAGGTTTTAACTTCTCCACCTACAATATTCTTTAATCCGGCACCAATATCCCTTCCAATATTTCTTGCTCTTACAGTGTTGCCTTTGACAACTCCAAGGACTTTGATAATCTTTTTTCCAGGAATTTCATTTCCGGTTGTAACAATTATGTCTGTCATTTTATTTTTCACCTTTTTTTGATTTAGTTTTTATTTTTTCAATATCGTCTTCTTTTTTATTAAAAAGAATAACTATTCCAATGATAATAAAAAAAATCCCGTAAATTGTCATAACAGATTTAGGGTAGCTTCCGATTACTAAAATTAATCCTAAAATAATTGCAGCAATTCCGGTTATTGTTCTGCTTATGGTGTTCATAATGATATTATGGCAAGCCACAGATATAAATATTATGTAGGGGATATTAGTACAAAGCTTTAGGTTCTTTTAAGTTTTGATTATCTTGTCTGCACCGGCATCCATTTCTTATTTTAAAGGAAACCAAAATTGAATGTAACCTATTGTGCTTTTGAGAAGTTAGTCCGCAGGACTAATTTGGGTGAAGCGAAGCGAAACCTTAAAAGCACTTGTTAAACGATTTTGCCGCAGGCAAAACAAGCGAACGGAGTGAGCGCAGAGTTTTTGAATTGCGCAATATCGAGCGTAACGAGTCAATAAGTCCGCAGGACGGAGTGTCTGAGAAAATAAAATCAGTTATATTTTTTTAATAATTTATCAATTTTTTTGTTAAATTCTTTTTTTAATTCATGTTCCCATAGTCTTACTACATTATACCCTTCGGTTTTTAATTCTTTCATATTTCTACGGTCTCTTTTTACATTTTTTTCAATCTTAGGCAGCCAATATTCTTTATTTGTTTTAGGTTCGCGATAGCATTTAGGGCACTTATGCCAGAAACATCCATGTAGGAATACTGCCGTATTGCTATTTAGTAAAAGAATGTCTGGATTTGCAATGATTTTTGGATGCATTTTGTGCTTTATTTTATGTCCTTTCAAATAATTATGTATTTTTTTCTCTTGAGATGTCCATTTGCTTCTTATTCTAGACATGCAATAACTTCTTTGTTTTTTAGAAAGATTATCCACCATATTAGTAATAATACGGATTTATTAATAAAATATTATGTATTTTCTTCAATAAATTCTTCGTAGACACCTATTAATCGGAAATCAATAGAATAAGTTTGTGAATCAATTCTTTCAATAATTACAGAATCTAAACCTATTTTTTGTAGTTTTTCATAAGTTAAAAGTTTTCCTTCTTTTATATTTAATACATCTCTTAAAAGCCAGTTTCCTAAATCTGCATTGTGTCTGCTCATTAGTGCTTTCGAACCGTCTTGACACACTTTTGCACTTAAAATGTTTCCGTTTGGTAAAATTAAATTAAATGGCTTATCTCTTGGAAGGAAAAATTCCGGAAATCGTTTATGTATCCACTTAGGTATGGGAATATATATTTCATTATAATCTCTTTTTCTACCGCCAGCATTCCATTGATTTAGTCCGCTTTTTGGGTAGACCGCTTTACCGTCTTTAGTTTTTGAATATAGCGGTAAAATAACATACGGATTTTCTTTTGTTTTTTTATAATCAACTTCTTTTATTTCTGTAAATTTTTGTTCAATTACTTCAAAAGGATCATCAAGAATTTTTACGGGAATTTTAATTAATATATTGTCTGTAATGAATCTCTTATATAGTGTACTTTTTGAATTATTGAATGCATATTCATTTTTAGAATCTTTAAAAACTGTTATGTTTTTATTTGATTTTAAATGTTTGATTTTTTCTGTTTCAATTAAATTCATGTCGCATTCGTAAACTAATATATTTTCTTTTTCTCTTACAATACAATGGTATTTGAGTTTATTTAATCCGTAAATTCTTTTTGTTGTATCGATTCTTTCATTTCTTAAATCCGTTATTTTTTTAATTAATTTATTGTGGTTTAAACCTCTAAAAGAAATATTATCTTTATTGAATTCTGCAATTTTTTGAAATGTTTGACCATTTTTATTTATGAATGTCTTAATGCCAAAACCTGTGTCATTGATAATTGCATCTACGGAAACATCGGCGCGTGATAGATTCTTTGCTGAAAATGATTTACAAAATAAATTTTCGGTAATTCTATAATTTAGATAGGGTGTGCTGCTTTCAGAAAAAAGACCCGTTAATGATCCCAAAATGCCGAGCATTTTTATATAATATTCTTGTTCTTTAGTTGCACTCAAGTTCAAACGCCTTCTTTATATTTTCCGCAACACGTTCAATTACTGGAACAGTTACGCTATTTCCAGCTTGTTTGTATAATTTTGAATCAGCAATTTCTGGTAATTTAAATGAATGCGGAAAACCTTGAAACATAAAACATTCTTTTGGGGTTAATTTTCTTATGCCTTTTTGGTCTTTAATAATAGGAACATTGTGCCCGCCCATACCCATATTTGCTGTTAAAGTTGGAACAACACCTGAATTATTTTTTCTTACATACTTTCTTCTCCATTGATATGCTGTGTTTTCATCGTTTACAGCATTAACTAATTTTTTAAATAATGGCTTATCATTGTAGTAATACTTATTATTAACATCTTTTTCAAGAAAATCGGATATTTTATTTTTTAATTTAATTTCTTTTGGAAATTCAAAGTTTTTTGCTATGTTTTTGTCAAGAAAACCAACAATTAATATTCGTTCTCTGTTTTGAGGAATATTACCGTAAGTTCTACTATTTAATATTTTAGATTTAATTGTGTACCCTAATTCCTGTAGCTTTTCTTCAATTATTTTAAATGTTCTTCCATTATCATGTGTTTTAAGATTTTTTACATTTTCTAAAAAAACGGCTTTTGTTTTTTTTGCTTTTAATATTTCTGTAATTCTAAAGAACAAGTCTCCTCGACCTTCATCTTTAAATCCTTTTCTTTGTCCCGCCACACTAAAAGGCTGACATGGGAAACCCCCTAAAAGAATATCAA
>JAUVEX010000039.1 GCA_030594585.1 archaeon
CAAAAGAGCTTTTTGAAAAAATGAAATTGCAGCGGCTTCATATGCACACATACAATTACTGTATGGTTCTATTGTCAAAAGATTACGGGACAAGCCCTGAAAAAATGCGTGACGGGCTTTTGTTTGCGCTTCTTTGCGCTGCTGTAAAAGCATCAAACGGTTCTGTAGGTTCAATCAAGGACATAAAAAAAGTGAAAACAAGCTTAAACACACAAGGATTAAAAGATATTATAAGAACCCAAAAAGAATTAGGCCTTTGTGATGGCTTTTTGGATTCAGGCATATGTGATATGGGCAATCATTTTTTAATCGCAGTGCCTACAAAAATAGCAGAAAAATTAAAAAGTACAGTTGGGCTTGGTGATGTTGTGTCCTCAAGCGCCTTTGTGTATGATGTTCTTTGATAATTTCCCAAGTTTTATCGCGGCAACCAAAAACCATACAGAATTCAAAACAAGGAATGGGGTGCTCCCGATAGAATATGCGTAATATGAAAGAAGCAGAGCGCCAAATATATTAAGCGCATTGTATTCTACAGAATCTCGGCTTAACGATCCGCCAATTTCATCAAGCACAAATGCTATAAGTATAAGCGCCATTCCCAAAATACCAAAAACAATAACATCAATCATATAGCTTAATTTATATCAGGTAACTTATAAAACTAAACTAAAATATTATAATGTCTCCGGATTATCAGGTTTCTCAGAACATGACTTGCAAAGCCAGCGCCCGTCCAATTCCGCCAAGTCATCACAGATGTTTTCGCATTCTTCGCAGCAGCCTTGAATAAGCTTTTTTTCAGGAGCACTCTGGGTCTCTTCAATATTTGTCCTTTCATACAGCACATCAATCATTGCAGGGTATAATTTTGTTATGTCTGTTTCAGTTACAACGCCCACAATATTTCCTTCATCATCAACAATAGGAATCCTGCCGACCTTATTTGCGCACATCTTTTTTGCAACATCATTGATAAGTTCGTCGGGCTTTGCGGTTATCATTTTAGGCACCATTACATCTTTTACAACAACATTACGCGGGTCAAGATTCTCAGCCACAACCTTAGCCACTATATCGCGGTCTGTCAATATTCCCTGCGCATCATGGCCGCGCACAACAACAAGGCCTCTTATGTTATGTTCCCTTAAGATAAATGCAGCCCCCTGTATTGTTTTGTCTTCCTCAATAACAATGACTGGCTTTGACATGATTTCAGATATTTTCCTTTCTTCTGCAAGCATTTTTTTCACCTTTTTTTAAATTCGCGTGTTTTGTTGGCAGGCATAATTTATATTTGTTTCGTTTGCTTGTACGGGCAGACACCCGAACAAATAGATGCCTATATATACTAAAAAACACCATATTTAAGCTATGGTATCTGAATCTATGCAAACAGCAATTGTGCTTGGAGGAGTTACAGCATTATTGCTCCTTGCTGTTGTCACATTTTATCCTAATGACTTTACACCTCCACAAACACAGGACGGAATCAATAAATTCAATTCTGTTGAGGAAATAAAAGACTTCCTAAAAGAAAACACACAGGCAAGTTACTGGAATGGCGGCCTTATGATGGAAACAACAAACATGGCTGTCTCAAAATCAGTGTCTGATACAGCAGGCAGTGCGCCTGAATCACAAACATCATCAAGCGCAGATGATTTCTCAACAACAAATATACAGGTAGAAGGCGTAGATGAGGCAGACATTGTAAAAAACGACGATAAATACATATACACGCTTTCCGGGAACACACTTTCAATTGTTGACGCATATCCTGCCGATAACGCAAAACTCATTTCAAACATCACAATTGACGGAAACCCCCAGGAATTATACATTACGGACAATACACTGGTTGTTCTTGGAAATAGATATATGGACCATATAGCCCCTGCATCCCCTGAAATAGATATAGGCCTTGCAAAAGAAATGATGCCGCAAATGCGCTCATCAACATACGCTTTTGCAGAAACATACGATATAACAGATAAAAAAAATCCAAAAAACATAAAAACTGTCTCAGTTGACGGAAATTATTTTGACTCGCGAATGATTGACGGCATTGTATACATAATTGCAACCCAATACACATACTATCATGACGACATCATGGTTCCGAAAATAGCAACAACTGCTGAAGGCACAACAACAAACAAGACACTTGAAGTGTATTATTTCAACATGCCCGACACTTCATACTCATTCACAACAATAGTCTCTCTTGACACTAAAGACAGCACCAAAGACACTGACGGAAAAATATATCTTTTAGGCGCTACAAGCAATCTGTATGTCTCAAAAAATAACATTTACGCAGTATATCAAAAAAGGCTGCCGCAAAGATATTTCTATGAGCGGATGGTCGATGATGTTGTTCTCCCGCTTGTATCAACTACAATTAAAAACAAAATAACTACAATTATGGACTCAAACAAAAGCGAGTGGGAAAAAGAACAAGAAACAGGAGACATTCTTGAAGAATACACAGAAACACTAACCGATGAACAAAAAAAAGAGCTTGAAACAACCGCCCAAACCAGCATGGAAACATTTGAGCGGGAAATTGCAAAAGAGACAGAAAAAACAATAATCCATAAAATAAAAATAGACAACGGCAATATAGATTACAAAAAAACAGGAGAAGTCCCGGGGCATGTATTGAACCAATTCTCAATGGATGAATATGATAATCATTTCAGGATTGCGACAACAACGGGGCGCATAACAAGGATGGGCGCGCAGACATCCGCGAACCACATATATGTGCTTGACAGCGAGCTTAAGCAGGTGGGTGCGCTTGAGGATCTGGCGCCTGGGGAGACTATATATTCTGCGCGTTTTATGGGCAAGAAGGCATATATGGTTACTTTTGTCAAAATAGACCCTCTTTTTGTGATAGACCTTTCAAACCATAAAAACCCCAAAGTCTTGGGAAAACTCAAGATACCAGGGTATTCGGATTACCTGCACCCGTATGATGAGAACCATATAATCGGCATAGGAAAAGAAACAGAGGTGGCCGAATCCAAGAATTTTGTTTGGCAGCAGGGAGTGAAGCTCGCGCTTTTTGATGTAACTGATGTTGAAAATCCAAAAGAATTATCAGTATACACTATAGGCGATAGGGGAACAGATTCCTATGCGCTTCACGACCACAAGGCATTCCTTTTCAGCAAAGACAAGAATTTGCTTGTAATTCCAATTCTTCTGGCAGAGCTGGATGAGACCAAATACGCGGACGAACTGCCTGAATGGGCATACGGCGAATTCGTTTGGCAGGGAGCATTCGTATTTAACATAGACACAAACAATGGAATAGAACTCAAAGGAAAAATAACGCATGCAGACGAAGATGACGACACACTATTAAAAAGCGGCTGGTATTACTACGGCTCAAAATACTCTGTAAAACGCTCTCTTTACATGGATGATACTCTTTACACAATCTCTAATGGCATGATAAAAGCAAATGACCTTGACAATCTTGATGAAATAAACGCTATTGAGCTTCCTGTAAGCGAAACATACCCGAAATATCTTGTTTATTGAAGTTGTTGATTAAATGACTCTGAAAGAATTTTTAAACCCGAACAAAGAAAAACTTTTACTATCTATAATCATTTTTATTTTTTTGCCGGTTTTTCCTGTTTTAATAAATGTTGTTTGTGATTCTATGCCCGGCTTCAATGAAGGTGGATGTCCTTCAAATTATACAGAATATTTCTCTTTTCTCACACTATTAATTAAAGGATTTAATAATATAAATATTTCTATTATTCCGATTTTAGGTTTTGTTTTTGCATACATTGTCGCATCAGCAGTTATTTTTTATATAGAACAAATATCTTTTGAAACCAAACAACAAATTAAAGAAAATTTAAAAATGACCAAAACTAAATTACTGTTTTCTGCATTGGGTTGGCTAAGTATTGGAATATTTTTTACAGGGTATTTATCTGGAATTTATGGCGGCACATCAAATTTTCCAGCATTATTAAGTTCAGTGCATTATTTTTTTGATTCTCTTGCTTTAGTTATACTTCCATTTACAGCAGTTACATATTATTTGTTTTATAATTCAAGTGTTATTTTTCTTGGTTTACTATCATACTTTTCAAACATAGAACACATTTTTGGAGGATTAGAACCACACACTTTAACATTTTTAGGAGCACTAATAATATTTCCATTATTAATAATTGAATGGTATTTGTTTTCATGCCTTAGTGTGTATTATTATAATAAAATAAAACATAAAACACAAGAATCTTCACAATCTAATGATTCAACAAAAAACGAACATTGTGATGTTGTATGAATCTAAAAGAATTTTTAAACCCGAACAAAGAAAAACTTATTTTATTTTTCATAATTTTATTAATCGGAATACTCAGCATACCTATAGAATTGCTTTAATTCTAATGCCTTTTGCTGTTTTAATCTATATTTTATTGAAAAAAGCAAAAAAACAATAATTTCCGATTTCTCCGAAACACATATAAAGATTTACACGGATACATAGGTATCTGATTCTGGTGGGTTAAACATTCTTAGGTGTTTACAGGTAAAAAAGGGACAAAAAGTAATTCAACCCATAAAATTAAAAGGTGATAACTACGGAAAAGTTGAAAACAGGAACCACAACAGTAGCGCTTGTATGCAAAGACGGAATTGTTCTTGCAGCAGACCAAAAAGCAACCATGGGACATTTGGTTGCGTCAAAAAACGCTAAAAAAGTGCATGAAATAACAGACAGGATGGCAATGACAATTGCAGGCTCTGTTGGCGATGCACAGGCACTTATACGGATTTTGAAAGCAGAGATGCAGCTATACGAGCTTCAGGAAAAAACAACCACAACAAAAGCAGCAGCAACTCTATTATCAAACATCTTAAGAGGCGCATACAAATCATATGTGCCTGAAATGGTTCAGTTGGTTCTTGGAGGATACGACTCAAGAGGACCTCACCTATATTCAGTCGATGCTGCGGGCGGGCTTTCCGAAGAGACTGATTACGCATTCAGCGGCTCAGGATCTGTTATCGCTGTAGGTGTTCTTGAAGACAGCTACAAAAAAGACATGACTGCAACAGAAGGGGTTAGTCTTCTCTTAAGAGCCATAAAAGCCGCAAGAGAACGGGATGTGTTTTCCGGCGGAACCCTCATGGATGTTGCTGTAATTACAGAAAAAGGCATTGAATGGATTGAAAAAGAAAAAATAAAGAAAATGATACAAGTAAACTAAACATATTGCAACAAACAATTCTGTTTGAAAAATCATAACCGGAAGTCAATAACATGAATCTTGAAGACCTAAAGAACAAATTGCCTAAAACTACAAACATAACAAAAGCCCTTTATGAGGGCTCAAACATTGTGTTTTACACAAAAAGCAAGGATTTCTTCCTGAATGGCTCTAAGGATATAAAAGAACTTGTAGCGGAATATAAAAAAAGGATAACTATAAGACCCGATGCTGCAATAACAATCAAAGCTGAAGATGCCAAAGCGAAAATAGAGGAAATAATCCCTAAAGAGGCAGAAGTAGGCGATATCATATTTGAGCCGGAATTTGGGCGCGTTTTAATTTTTGCAAAAAAACCGGGTCTTGTGATAGGCAAAAACGGCGACACCTTAAGGGAAATAAAGTCAAAGACCTTTTGGGGTCCGGAAATAAGAAGAATCCCTACATACAGCTCAGATATAGTAAATAAGGCAAGAGAAATTGTCCACGAAGAAGCAGCATACAGAAAACAGTTCTTAAACAGGATTGGCGAAAAAATACAGCTATCCAAAGGCTCAAAAGAAGGTTGGGTCAGGATTTCTGCTCTTGGAAGCTTCAGGGAAGTCGGCCGTTCATGCATTCTTTTACAGACAAAAGACTCAAAAGTTCTTCTTGACTGTGGTGTTGCTGTAGGTTCAGGCAATGGGGGGACAAACCCATTCATTGACGCTCCTGAATTCGACCTTGACGCTCTTGACGCAGTTGTTGTATCCCACGCGCACCTTGACCACTCCGGATTTGTGCCTTATCTTTACGAATACGGATATACAGGACCTCTTTACACAACAAAACCAACAAGAGACTTAATGGCCATGCTTACGCTCGACTATATTGATGTTCTTCAAAGAGAATCAGGAAAAGCACCATATACTTCAAAGGGCATAAAAAATGCAATCAAGCATTCAATAACACCTGAATTCGGCGAAGTTTGCGACCTTACGCCTGATATGCGTCTCACTTTCCAGAATGCGGGACACATCTTAGGCTCTGCATTATCACACATCCATATTGGCGAAGGCCTTCACAACCTCCTTTATACCGGCGACTTAAAATTCGGGCCTACAAAACTATTAGAACCTGCATACACAAGATTCTCGCGAGTAGAAACCCTTCTTATGGAATCAACATACGGAGGCCCGCAGGATTTCATACCTGCAAAAAAAGAAGCAGACGCAAACCTTATAGCCGCGATAACTGAAACAATAAAGCGAAAAGGAAAAGCAATAATCCCTGCATTTTCAGTTGGCCGGGCGCAGGAAGTAATGGTTGTTCTGGCAGAATATGCACGAAGAAACCCTGATTTCAATTTCCCGATATACCTTGACGGCATGATTTGGGATGCAACAGCAATACATACAACATACCCTGAATTCCTATCAAGAAATCTTCAAAGGCAGATTTTCCACTACAACAACAACCCGTTCACATCAGACCTTTTTAATGAAGTCAAAAGCCAGACTGAAAGGAAAAAAATAATTGACGAAAAAGACCCGTCAATCATAATCACAACATCAGGTATGATTACAGGCGGGCCTATAATGGAATACCTGAAACACCTTTCAAGCAACAAGAAAAACATGCTGATATTTATTGGATACCAGGCGCAGGGCACTTTAGGTTCCAGAATACAAAAAGGATGGCGCGACATCCCTCTAGCAAATAAAACCGGCGGCACAACAATGATAAAAATGGAAGTAGAAATAAGGACTGTTGAAGGATTTTCAGGACACTCTGACAGAAACCAGCTTATAAGCTATGTGGGTAACCTGCAGTCAAAGCCAGACCACATAATATTAAACCACGGCGAAGCATCTAAATCAATAAACCTGGCATCAACCCTGCACAAGATTTACAAAAAAGAAACAACTGTGCCACAGAATTTGGATGCGCTCAGGTTGAAATAACTGCTCTTTTTTATTGCGTATAAAATATATCCTCACCGCAATAAAAATCATCTCGCTTTGCTCGAAGCTTTTTCAGCTTTGCTGAAAAAGCTTGAAATACACCAAAAGAACCCATATTTCAAGCTTTTTTAAACATTTTTCTATAGCTTGCTATGGTTTTAAAAGTTTATGGTGTTCATTATTTCTAGGTACTATGCAAACGCAAGATACACCAATTAAAAAAAATGAAAAAACTAAAAGAAAACATAGGGGAAAAGCTGGAAAAAATTTATTTAAAGCAACAATAATTTATCAAGAATTCTATGAACATGCCAAAAATAATGGAGGGCTAATAGACATAATGCAGCTACAGGAAGTAGCTTCCAAAGTACTGAAGTATAAAGAACTTCCAACAATCAACAGGATATTAGCAGCGCTTCCGGATGATCTTCGAAGTGAAATAATTGCATATCCGATAATAAATAAAGGAGAAAGAGCCGCCATATATGAAGCAATAAACTACCTGCAAGGAGACGAACCTATTGGTTTAGGCAACAATTCAGATATATTATTACAAAATATTTGTGGTCATCTGACAGAAAAAAATCTCATGATTCCCGAAGTCTCACATATTTTATTTTATCTTCCTAAAAAATTAAAACAACGCATAACAAAAACAGAAGACCCATACACCACATTAATCAAAGAATTAAAAACATCCATAGAACCTGTTAAACTTGGTGAAAGACATATTCCAACGGCTGTTGAGGCTCTAAACTACTAATCATAACACGGCTAAATTCTTTCCATCTTAGGTTTTTCTGATTTGTCCCAAAGCCTTAGAAGTTCGTTTATCTTTGCTGTTCGCATATCCGCAATGCCGCATTTTATAATGGGGCACCCAAAATCAAGCGCCATCCGTGCTATTGTCGCATCAGTTGTCTCGCCGGACCTGTGGGACATAACAGGAGTTATATGGTTTTTTTTGCACAATTCTATTGCATCAAAGGCCTGCGTAACTGTCCCTATTTGGTTCGGCTTTACAATCATAGCGTTTATTTTCTTTACTGCTTTATGTATTCTTTGAGTGTTTGTTGTTGTGAGATCATCGCCCACAACAAGTGTTTTTTTATTTTTGGAAAGTATTTTAGAAAAACCATCAAAATCATCTTCATTCATTGGATCCTCAACATAGAATAAGTTGTATTTTTTTATCAGGTGATTCACAAAATCTATCTGCTCATCCCTGCTTAAAAA